>DOBD01000114.1 GCA_003506275.1 Bacteroidales bacterium
CAGCCTATTGTGAAAGACAGGGTGTCAAGGCAGTGCGGGAACTGACGGGGGCCATGTTGGTGGAAATTCCGGCACCTGTATGTCCGCCCATCAGTGATTGTAGTTTAGGATAATGATCGTTACTCCTTGAGCAAGTCGGGGCGAAGACGTTTGGTACGTTCCAAGGCTTGCTGGTGTTCCCATTCTTCGATGTTGCGTTGATGGCCAGACAGTAAGATGTCAGGCACTTTCCAGCCTTTGTAGTCGGCAGGCCTGGTNNTAGACGGGAGGAGCCAGCAAATGGTCCTGGAAGGAATCGGACAAAGCTGACTGTTCATCAGATAGCACACCGGGTATGACCCTGACCACGGCATCGGTGATGATGGCAGCCGCCAACTCGCCTCCTGTCAGGACATAATCGCCTACTGAAATCTCTTTGGTAATCAAGTGTTCCCGAATCCGGTAATCGATGCCTTTGTAGTGACCGCAAAGGATGATCAGGTTTTCCTTCAACGATAGTTGATTGGCCATCCCCTGGTTGAACGACTCACCATCGGGTGAGGTATAAATCACTTCGTCGTAGTCTCTTTCAGACGTTAATTGGGTAATTACCCTGTCGATGGGTTCGATTTGCATGACCATGCCGGCGGAGAAACCAAAAGCATAATCATCTACCCGCCTGTGTTTCATATCGGTAGAATAATCCCTCAGGTTATGGACGTGCAGGGAGAGCAGGCCTTTATCCTGAGCCCGTTTTAACATGGAATGATACAAGGGGCCTTCCAGTAGTTCGGGTAAGACAGTGATGATGTCGATGCGCATGTGATATGAACGGGTTAAGCAACGTTGGCTTCAGCGCCCAAAAATACGGAAAATTCCCCGGCAGGCCAAACGCATACCGGGGAATCAGGGCAGATAACAAGGCCTTGTGGGGCCTTATGTCATGCGGAGAGGAGTGTATTTAGATTACTCCTCGATGGTATACGTGATATTGTCCAGGCAGGCATAGGCAGGGGTATTCATACCCCAATCTCCCCTATCTGTGGAGAAAAAGGTAAACACCAACTGCTTGACGTTGCCGAGTGGTGATAGATCAACCTTGGTCCAGTCTTTCACGACCACTTGTTTACCCGCACGGAAGTCGGCCAGGTAGCAATCAACACGGTCGGTGACAGCTCCATTCATGTCCAGACCAGTAATGGTCACTTTAAAATAATCACCTTCCCCAAATTGTCTGACAAAACCGGCCCCGTCGTTACTATCTCTGATGGCCAAGTAGGTATATGTGCTGTTGGTGAGGTATATACTTTTGATAATCAACGGCATATCAAACGAGCAGGTAGCACTGTCGCTGTTGAGCAAGCAAAAATTGGTCGATCCGGCTGCACCACTACCAGCGGCGACACTGTATTGGTTGCCATAACCAACGGTTGCCGTATCGGTATGATTGGAACAGGCCATGCCTTGCCAGGAGGTTCCCATTTGTCCATAATCGTTGAAGATGTTGTAGAAAATCGCTCCGCCCGATTGGAAAGAGCCGGCGTAGGCATCCACCGTTGAGCCCCAGGATTCGTACTGGCTGTGAATCCCTGATTTGTCGCTACCGTTCCATACGCCGGTACTATCAAGAACAACATCTTCAAAGGTAATCATACCAGTCCTGGTCGTGTCATCCGATTCACAGGCTGTCAACAGACCAACAGCTACCAACGTAACAACCAATTTGCTGGTTAGTTTGAAAGAAAGAGATTTCATCATTCGTATTGTTTTAAAAGTTAGAGGTTTCTCCCCGGTGGAAAATAGACCTGTAACCGATGAAATCCACGAAAAGACGTGCGGGTGTGACTCACCGTTACGTTGCCTCATTTCCCGAAAGCATGCATAACAAGTGATCCGGCAGGTTTTCTGACTTGACTCACCTTGCTTGGCCTTCCCATCCTGTTGGACAGTGACCGTGTGGAAACAAGGTTGGCTGAAGAGTCTTACAGCAGCGGGTACTGTTCCGGATTCTCACCGGATTCCCTTTTCAGGCAGACCGAAGGTATCGATCGCCTCACCAAATCGTTGCAAAGATAAGGCCGGCGTTGCAGGTATGCAAGTAGCCGGCCAAAAAAAAGGGATAAAAGGTGACTAATTCCGCTATCGCAGTAGTAAGGTGCTATGCCTCAACCGAGTCGCGCTCGACCAACTCTCCACCTTTGATCAGAGCAGCCTGATTCATGGGCAGGAGTTTGTGGTGCCGTTCAGGCAAGGATTTCTTGAGGCCTGTCATCACGGCTTCCAGGCTGACGATGGGTTGTACCTTTAAGTAAGCCCCCAGGACGATCATATTGAAAGCCTTGACATTGTCCATCGCTGTGGCTGTTTCCATGGCGTTGACCGTAAAAATGGCGATGTCTGTGCGGGTCGGTTTGCGAGAAATACCTTGTGGGTCGTAAACAAGAATACCGCCAGGCCTGACCTTGGACTCAAACTTGTCGAGTGATTGTTGATTAAGGATGATGGCCGTGTCAAAGGTGTTTAACACTGGAGAGCTGATACGGCCGTCGCTGAGGATGACGGTGACGTTGGCCGTACCGCCTCGTTGTTCCGGACCATAAGCGGGGAACCAGGAAACGTTCTTTGATTCAATCAATCCTGCGTAGGCCAGGATTTTACCCATGGACAGGACTCCCTGTCCACCGAACCCGGCTATGATGATGGCTTCTTTTGTCATACGTTGTCATTAATGCTCTTACCTGTCTTTCAGGTCTCCGAGCGGGTAAAACGGAAACATGTTTTCTTCCATCCAGCGGTTGGCTTCCACCGGGGTCATCTTCCAGCCTGAATTACAGGTGGACACCACTTCAACCACGCTGGTGCCTTTGCCTTGGAGGGAGTTTTCGAAGGCTTTACGAATGGCACGTTTGGTTTTCTTGACCGATGAGGGCGTGTGCACACTTTGGCGGGTGACGTAGCAAGTCCCTTCCAGCATCGCCAGCATGTCGGTGATTTTCAAGGGATACCCATTGAGATGGGGCTCACGGCCTGTGGGGCAGGTGGATGATTTCATCCCCAGCAACGTGGTGGGTGCCATCTGGCCGCCCGTCATACCGTAGATGCCGTTGTTGATGAAAATGATGGCAATGTTTTCTCCACGGTTGCAAGCATGGATGGTTTCGGCCGTGCCAATGGCGGCCAGGTCGCCGTCGCCCTGATAGGTAAACACCAGTTTATCCGCATTCAGGCGCTTGATGGCCGTTGCGATGGCCGGTGCTCTGCCATGGGGTGATTCGGCGAAATCGACGTTGATGTAGTTGTAAATAAACACGGCGCAACCTACGGGAGCTACTCCAATGGTCTGGTCTTGCAGACCCATTTCTTCAATCACCTCGGCAATGATGCGATGTGCCGTGCCGTGGCTGCAACCTGGACAGTAATGCATCACATTGTCGGAGAGCACAGCCGATTTGGCATAGACCAGGTTTTCGGGTTGTATGATGGGATTGGACATGGAATGAATGTTAAGCGTTAAAGATGACTTTTCAAGGCCTCGGTTACTTCCTCGGGGGTGGGGACGATGCCGCCCATGCGACCGTAGTGGTAGACATGAACCTTACCGTTGACGGCCAACCTGACGTCTTCGTTCATTTGACCGGCGTTGAGTTCGACTGTCATCATGCTTTTAACCTTCTCAGCGTATTTTGCCAATACCTTTGAAGGGAAAGGCCAGAGGGTAATCGGGCGCAACAGACCCACCTTGATGCCTTGTGAGCGGAGGTGCTCAACGGCACTTTGACAGACACGGGCGGCCGATCCAAAGGCTACGATCAAGTAGTCGGCATCCTCACACAAGAACTCCTCGTAACGTACTTCGGTAGCTTCGACCAGTCGGAAACGCTCCTGGCGCACTTCGTTTTTCTTTTCCATCTTTGCAGGATCCAACTCCAGCGACGTAATCACATTTCTGTAACGGCCGGCCGGTTTGCCATTGGCGGCCCAGGGACATTCAGCCACGATTTGTTCAGCCGTGCGCCTGGGTTTGTAGGCTGGCAGCGTGACAGGTTCCATCATTTGTCCAATGACGCCGTCTGTCAAGATCATACAGGGAATCAGGTACTTGAAGGAAAGGTCAAAACCTAGATCCACAAAATCAGCCATTTCCTGTACCGAAGACGGTGCCAGGGTAATCAACTTGTAATCACCATGACCGCCACCTTTAACGGTTTGGAAATAGTCAGCCTGGCTTGGTTGAATGGTACCCAGACCGGGACCGCCACGCATGACGTTGACCAGCAACATGGGTAAATCTGCCCCACAGGAAAAGGAAATACCTTCCTGCATCAAACTGACGCCAGGACTGGAGGAAGATGTCAGCACTTTTTTTCCGGTGGCGGCACCGCCAAAGACCATATTGATGGAGGCTACTTCGCTTTCTGCTTGCAAAACAACCATGCCGGTTGTCTCCCAGGGCCTCAGTTCCATCAAGGTTTCCATGATTTCTGACTGTGGCGTGATGGGGTATCCGAAATACCCGTCTGCCCCGCAGCGGATGGCTGCATGGGCTATGGCTTCATTGCCTTTAAGCAAGACCAATTCGTTCTTCATACGTACGTTTTATACCTTAATCTTATAGACCCTGATACACCCATCGGGACAAACAAGGCCGCAACTGGCACAACCGGTGCAGTTGTCGGGATTCAACATGTAGGAGTAGGTGTAGCCTTTCTCGTTGACTTCCTTTGACATGCGCAGCACGTCGAACGGACAGCTGGTGACGCAGATGTCACAACCCTTGCAGCGGTTAATGTCAACCTCTATCGCTCCTTTTAATTTTGCCATTAAAAGCTTAATTTATAGTGTGTTATAGTTTTTCATACCAATAAAATGCCTCCTTGAAGACGGTGGAAAGATCCACTGCCTGATCAAACAGTCCGAATACAGCCGATCCACTGCCAGTCATCGAGGCGTACAAAGCACCTTCTTCGTACAATCGTTGCTTGATGGCGCCGATGACAGGGTGCTGGCTGATGGCGTACGGTTCGAAATCGTTCACCAGGTTGTTTTTCCATTCCCGCACCGGGTTTTGCACGATGTCTTTCACGGAAACAGCGGGCAAAGCCGGGGTGATGGCTTTGTAAGCGGCAGCCGTGGGGATGGAAACCGCTGGTTTGATCAACACCAAGTGGTATCCGCTTAGCGAAAGGGGGCAATCGCTGAATGTGGATCCAGTTCCCGTTGCGTACAGCGGTTTGTTGATTAAAAAGAATGGACAATCAGCCCCCAATTGACCGGCCAGTTCCAGCAGGCGTTCCCTGGAAAAGCCCAGGTCGAGGCTGTCGTTCAGCAAGGTCAGCATGTATGCGGCATCGGCAGAACCACCACCCAGGCCGGCTCCGGAAGGAATGCTTTTGTGCAGGTAGGCTTTTATGGGGGATATGGGACGCATAGAGGCCAGCAAGCGGTAGGCTTTGGTCACCAAGTTGGCTTCTAGGTCAATGACTTCCTGAGTGCCCGTAACGGTCAAATCGAAGACCTCGTTTTCAGGAGCAGGGACCACCTCCANNTCGGATAGAAAACCGTCTCGATGGTGTGAAATCCGTCAGGCCTGCGTTCCATGACGCGTAAACCCAGATTGATTTTTGCTGTCGGAAAACAAATCATGCCTGCCTCTATCCAGTCGTTTGTCGTGTAAAACCCCGCAAAGATACAAAAAAGGAGGGACAGGCAAGTTATCAACAATCGATTGTTGATACCTTTTTGAGCGAGGTACGGATTTCTTGACTACCTTTGAAGGCAGAGAACACACCCCATGGAACCATCAGGCAAAAAACGTTATCCCGCTAAGAAACAGTCAGAAAACCCCGTATCCTTGATTGGACGCAGACCGCCTGAGGCCAGGGATTTGGAGGAGGCCGTACTGGGAGCGCTCATGCTTGAAAAAGATGCGTTTTCCATCATCAGTGATATTTTAAAGCCGGCCAGCTTTTACGACCACGCCCATGAGCTCATTTTTACGGCCATTCAAACGCTGGCCTTGTCGCAGAAGCCCGTCGATATGCTGACTGTGCAGGAGCAACTGCGCAAGCAAGGAGATCTGGAGGATGCCGGTGGGGCGTACTACATTGTCCAACTCACGGGCAAGGTGGCCTCCACAGCCCACCTGGAGTATCATGCCCGCATCATCGCCCAGAAACACCTGTCCAGGGAGTTGATTCGTTTCACCTCCCAGATTCAGGGTAAAGCCTTTGACGAAACCAACGACGTGGACGACCTCATGCAGGAGGCCGAGGCCAGTTTGTTTGAGATTTCCCAGCGCAACATGAAGAAGGACGTGATGCAGATCAATCCCATCATCGACGAAGCCTTCAAGCTTCTCAACCTGGCAGCCAAACGCTCCGATGGTCTGAGTGGGCTCCCTACAGGCTTCACTGCGCTGGATAAAATCACTTCAGGCTGGCAAAAGTCCGACCTGGTCATCATCGCCGCCAGACCTGCCATGGGTAAGACGGCCTTCGTGTTGTCGATGGCTAAAAACATCGCGGTAAATTTCAAGAAACCAGTCGGACTGTTTTCGTTGGAAATGGCCAATGTACAGCTGGTCAACCGCTTGATTGTCAATGTCTGCGAAATCGAGGGCGAAAAGATAAAAAATGGCCAACTTGCTGACTATGAATGGGATCAGCTCGATACCAAGATCAAGGATCTGTACGACGCGCCCCTGTACATCGACGATACCCCTAGTTTGTCCATTTTTGAATTCAGGACCAAAGCCAGGCGCCTGGTCAGGGAAGAACATGTTGAGTTGATCATCATCGACTACCTCCAGCTGATGAATGCCAGTGGGTCGCAGTTCAACAGCCGTGAACAGGAGGTCAGTATTATATCCCGTTCGCTCAAGGGCCTGGCCAAAGAGTTGAACATCCCAATCATTGCTCTTTCACAGCTCAACCGTTCGGTAGAGTCCAGGACCAGCAACAACGCGGCTGAATCCAAGCGTCCCCAGCTTTCCGACCTTCGTGAGTCGGGTGCCATTGAGCAGGACGCCGACATTGTCTGTTTCATCCACCGACCTGAGTACTACAAGATTTACGAAGATAGTGCCGGACGCAGCCTCAAGGGCATTGCTGAAATCATTGTGGCCAAGCACCGTAATGGGGCCACTGGCGATGTCAGGTTGCGTTTCAAAAACCAGTTTGCTAAGTTTATGAATGAGGAAGACGATGTTTTTGCCAGCCAGGAAGGTCAGATTTTGAGTTCCCGCATCAACGCGGATACAGGCTACGCCACCGATCAGTCTCCCTACCTGTCAACACCGTATGGTGGACCGACCAATGAGGTACCGTATTGAAATAAAGAACAATCACTGAGAACGATAGGCTATTTCACATACCAAAAAAAAGCAGTGTTAATCGATTGATTGACACTGCTTTTTTTTGGTGTGACCACGACAGGATTCAAACCTGTAACCTTCTGATCCGTAGTCAGATGCTCTATTCAATTGAGCTACGTAGCCGTTTCGTGATTGCGGATGCAAATATAGCTGGTTTTATCGGGCTATGCAACCTTTGGAGTGAATATTTTCGAATTTTTCAGTGTTCGGCTGTGGCTCAATCATGGAACCGACTGCCAAACAGGAGGTAACCAAGATTGATACCCACATTCCAATTTCCTTTGGGGTAACTGTAATTATTGACAAACAGGCTAAGCGAAGCGAAAGGCAGGCTGTACACCAGCGAAGCTTCGGCGATGTATTGGATGTTGGACCATTTGTGCACGGGGATAGCTTGCTGGTCAGCGCTACGCTCATACATGGTCCACGGGAAGAAGCCGTAGTATTCCGTACGCACATAGAGGTTGGGTTGCAGGTTCCAGATGGGCATTACCCCAAAAGCCAGGAATTGATTGGAGCGATAGGCTTCGTTGAAGGCTGATTTGCTGTGGAGGGTGGGCGTAAATCCTGGAGATTGGACAACACTGGCCGTGTAATTGTCCAACGCCCGCTTGTTGTTGATCACCGTGCTGCCCAACAAGCCGAGGATGCATCGTTTGTTCAGTGACAAGTATCGTTCGAAACCGGCGGAAAACTGCGTGTACGTCAAATTTTTATCCGGTTTGGACCGATAACCCACGGAGTCGGGGGTACGAAATGATTCCAATCCCGTGAGGAGCTGCAATCCCAGGTAGGTGCGTTTGCCGGCAGTCGGGTATTGTTTGGCGTTCAAGTTGTTGAAATCGTAACGGATGGCACCATTCAACAGAAAATAAAGACTGCGGTCGAAGCTGCGGTTGGAAAACGTTTCCAATTTGGTTTGCATGTATTCGTCCATGAGAATACCTCCGCTCAGCCCCATCTCCATCTTGCCGTTGACCATGGCCGGCATGGCGAAACGGAATTTGATGTAGTTTTCCCGTTGTTTGATGAAGGCTGGCCTGTCGTCGTTGTAAAACAGCTTCTCGCCCTGGAAAAAATTGAAATTCAAGGAGGAAAACTCTGCCGAGAATGACTTGGGTACATCGTCGGAGGAAAAGATCACCCCTTTAGCGCGTACGGCGTTCAATACCCTGCCCATATAGGCATCCAACGTGTACTCCTGGGAATACTGGTCAAGCACATTGAATCCCAAGCCCAGGTACACCTGGTTGGAGGTGGAAGAGGAAAGGTTGGCGCCTATGGACAGGCGGATGCTGTGGTTTACTTCCACGTCGAGTATCAAGGTAAAGGCATCGTCATGGGGGTTGTAGATGGCATGGGGAACGATTTCCTTAATTTTTCTATCAGCCAGCAATTTGAAATAACCCACCTTGAAGTCTTCCAGCGTGAAGTAGGCTTCACCGGTTTGTCTCAGCACCTTGAAAATGTAATTGCGTTCTGCTTCGTTGGTGCCGTTGATGACGATTTCCTTGAAGCGCATCACAGGCAGGCGGCTTTTGAATTGGTAGCGACGCAAGGTCAGGTCGAAGGGGTCCACCCTGCGTTGGACCATTCGCTTGATGCTGTCCATGTTGGCCATAGCGCCCTCGTAACCGGTGCGAAACAGGGAGTCGGCTTTGTGGAAATCGAGCAGGCTGACACCTTTGAGGTTAAAGGTGAGTTGAATGCCTTTGCCTGCCGGTACTTCGTAGTTGCTGGGGTGGATGATCATGGTTTGTAGCTGGGCTACCATGTCGTAATCGTCGGGTTTTTCGTTAATATCCACCACCACACTGCCCAGGATAACATCAGGATTGAAGTCTTTTTCCATGACATCCACCGGGAAGTTGTTGTAAATGCCACCATCATAAAGTAAACGGTTGTCTACCTTGATGGCTTTGAACACGAAGGGAAAGGACATGGAGGTCCTGATGGCATCGCCCAGGTCGCCTTGTCTGAACACGTACGGTTTACGGTTGTTGACATCGGCTGCCACGCTTCTGAAGGGAACGAATAAGTGATTGAAATCATTCCGGCACAGGGCTGTGTATTGCGCAGTCAGTTGCAGGAACGCATAATTCATCTGAATGGGGTTCATCAGGCTGTTCGGCAGAATCTTACCTGGCTTGAGCACGGTATCCCTCAGGGAAATATCGGTCGATAAGATTTCTGGAGTGGGGGCCGACTGCCTGAAGTAGTTGATGTAATCTTGCTCAATCGTACCGTTCATCCAGGTAATGAAGGTGGGCGACTTAATCAGCTCCATCATGTCGGCAGGAGAATATCCCATAGCGTACAAGCCACTGACAATGGCACCAATAGACGTGCCGGCCACGTAGTCAATGGGGATACCGTTTTCTTCCAGGGCCTGGAGCATGCCGATGTGGGCGATGCCCTTGGCGCCTCCTCCGCTGAGGACGAGTCCTACCTGTTGAGCCGATAGGGTAAGGGCCAGCAGCAGGTTGAACAGCAATAGCAGGAGGCGATGACGGATCATAGATGATTTCTTGGGTATACTGACTGGCTGTTAACGCATTGAGGTTGCACCGTAAACGAAACGGTCGCAACCTCAAAGATACAAAATTGGTAGCAAAAATGGGGGTGTGTGGCCTACTTAATGAGCCCGTAACTCCGTTTGACAAACTGGGTCAGGGCTTCACCTTTCAACAAGCCGTTGGAGAGTAAGGCCAGATCCATCAGTTGTTTGATGGAAGCCACATCATCATCGCCTTGTTCCTTGCCAACCAGTGTTTTAACCAAGGGGTGATCGGTATTCAACACCATGGCGTAGCTGTTGGGCATTTCACCGTAGAAACCCATGCCNNGCCCGGATTCATGGAGGACATATCCTGCATGCGCCGCATGAACTCATTCTGAGTCAGCACAACGGGGGCAGCTGATTCTCCCAAACGGTCGAGTTGCACCTGGAACGTGGTCTTATCCACGGTGGGCAGGTTGTCGCCAAACAGTTTCTTCAAGGCTTCTTGTTGCTCTTCACTCAGCTCAAGGGCGGGCTTTTCGGATTTTTGGATCAGGTTGTCCACAACGTCGCTGTCCACACGTACAAAGCGGGTCTTCTCGAAGGCTTGTTCCAGTTTTCCTACCAGATGAACGTCGAGCTGACCGTCTAGTAGCAGGACATCGTAGCCTTTGTTGACGGCCGCTTCTATATAGGCGTGTTGGGCGTCCTTGTCGGAGGCATAGAGGTAGACCAGCTGTCCATCCTTGTCGGTTTGGTTGTCCTGAATCAGTTGCTTGTATTCGTCCAGCGTAAATTGCTTGCCATCCACATTGCCCAGCAGGCAGCATTTCTGGGCTTTTTCCCAAAACTTCTCTTCGGTCAGGATGCCGTACTCGATGAAGATTTTCAGGTCGTTCCATTTCTCTTCATACTGCTTGCGATCGTTCTTGAACAGTTCGTTGAGGCGGTCGGCTACTTTCTTGGTGATGTGGCTCGAGATTTTCTTGACGTTGTTGTCGCTCTGCAGGTACGACCTGGATANNCGATGACCCCGTGCAACAAGGTCAGGAACTCGGGTACGATTCCTTCTACCGAGTCCGTCACGTATACTTGGTTGCAGTATAACTGAATCTTGTTTTTCTGGATCTCAACGCTGTTTTTAATTTTGGGAAAATACAAAATGCCGGTCAGGTTGAACGGATAGTCAACGTTGAGGTGGATGTTAAACAAGGGGTCTTCGGTGAAGGGGTAGAGGTCTTTATAGAAGGTTTTATAATCTTCTTCGGTCAGTTCGCTGGGTTTACGGGTCCAGGCTGGTCTGGTGTCGTTGACCTGGTTATCTTCGTCGGTTTCCACCTGTTTGCCGTCTTTCCAGTCTTTCTTTTTGCCAAACACAATGGGTATGGGCATGAACTTGCAGTACTTACGCAGGAGGTCATTGATCTTTGACTCTTCGAGGAAATCCTTGTTTTCGTCATCGATGTGCAGGACGATATCAGTGCCCCTTTCGGCTTTCTCTACGGGCTCCAGGCTGTATTCCGGGGAGCCGTCACAGGACCATTTCACGGCGTCTGCTCCTTCTTTCCAGGACTTCGTGACGATGTCCACTTGCTTGGAAACCATGAACGTGGAGTAGAATCCCAACCCAAAGTGACCGATAATCGCGTTGGCGTCTGTTTTATACTTTTCCAGGAATTCCTCAGCACCGGAGAAGGCGATCTGGTTGATGTACTGGTCGATTTCATCGGCCGTCATGCCGATGCCCCTGTCGGATATGGTCAGGGTTTTCTTTTTCTTGTCCAGACTGATACGGATGGCCAGGTCGCCTAATTCTCCCTTGAACTCTCCGACGGATGCCAATGTTTTCAACTTCTGGGTGGCATCGGTGGCATTGGCCACGACTTCACGCAGGAAAATTTCATGATCGCTGTACAAAAACTTCTTGATAATGGGGAAGATGTTTTCTGTGCTGACCCCAATGTGTCCTTTTTGCATATCTGATAGCATTAAATGGTTGTCGTATGTCCGACCGTTTCAGTCGGCATTGTAAGAGGTATCAAAAAAAATGCCGAAGCGGGAAGCTCCGACATTTTTGCAGTGTTTGGTTGCGGACTGACAAAATGACTGTCAAACTGGCTGGCCATTGACCGTTTTTAACACGTGGGTGTTGGTTTCATCCATGGTGATGCTGATCCGGTCACCTGGTTTGAGACTTCCGCCCAGGATCAATTCGGCCAGCTCGTCTTCCAGGTACTGTTGTATGGCTCGTTTCAATGGTCGGGCACCGAATTGGATGTCGTAGCCCTTGTCGGCCAGGAATGATTTGGTTTCGGCACTGATGTCGAGCAGGAAACCCAGGTTTTCGACCCGCTGGTTGAAGGCGTCCATTTCCAGATCGATGATCTGAAGGATGGACTCTTTTTGCAGGGGATCAAAGTGAATCACATCGTCAATGCGGTTGAGAAACTCGGGGGCGAACGTTTTGTTCAGCGCCTTCTGAATCACGTTTCTGGCGTGTTCACCAGTCATGCTGTCGGTCTGAGTGCTGAAGCCAATACCTTTGCCGAAATCCTTCAATTGCCTGGTCCCAACGTTGGAGGTCATGATCAGGATGGTGTTCTTGAAGTTGATCATGCGACCCAGGCTGTCGGTTAAACGACCTTCGTCCATGACTTGCAAGAGGAGGTTGAACACGTCGGGGTGGGCTTTTTCTATCTCGTCGAACAAAAGGACGCAGTACGGATTGCGGCGTATCTTCTCCGAAAGCTGTCCGCCCTCGTCATAGCCCACATATCCGGGCGGCGAACCGATCATCTTG
>DOBD01000038.1 GCA_003506275.1 Bacteroidales bacterium
TCCTTTACGCTGACCAACTCAAGATCCTTACGTTTTTCTATGCCGAAGGTGGCTGCCAGGTAGTCCTTGACCCCGTTTTCATAGGCAAGACTGTCAACTAATCCAGCCGTTAACAAACTGGCGGTTGGTTTCAGCAATTGGTTTTCATCAGCCAGCAGGTCGAGGGTATCCACACTCAGCCCCCTGCTTTCGGATACAGAAGTCAAAAGGTGATGCCAGATGCCCTCCAGGTATTCAGTGGTTTGCAAGCGATTTTCCTGACTCATTTTGGTGGCGATGAAAGGTTCGACAGCCGATTTGAACGTTCCTACCTTAAAGACTTGCATTTCAACGCCAATTTTTTCAAGTGTTTTGGTATAATAGACGGGGGTGGCAGCCAAACCGCACCAATTGAGTAATCCTGCCGGATTGAGGAAAACCTTGTCGGCTACGCTGCAGATGTAGTATTCGCGTTGGTCGTAGGTGTCGGCATAGGCTACAACGAATTTTCCCTTGGCCTTGAAGGCTGCCAGCGCTTCTCTAATCATCTCAGCTGAGGCAAAACCGCCCATGAAAGCTCCAGCCTTGACATAAATACCCTTGATATGGTCCTGTTCACCGGCCTTCTTTATAGCGGCTAACAGGTCATCCAGCCCTTGTGCCTGGAAGGCTTGATTGGCCGGCATTCCTGGTATGTCGAAATTGAACGGATTGTCCTGGCCTTGCTCAACCAATGCGCCACTTAGGTTGATGGTGAGTACACTGTTGGGCTTGAGGTTGTACGTTTCGTCGGTGCTGGCCAAGGCACCCACAACGGCGAACAGGATAAGGAAAAAGAGCAAACCTGTGACGATGATGCCTACAATGGTGGCCAGGGTAGTGGTTAGAAACTGTTTCATAATGGCGATTGGTTGGTTGAACGTACAAAGATGACGTAAATTAATGAATTCTCCAATCAACAGAGGGGGTGGCCGTATAGGCTACCCCCTCTTGGGAGATGATGGTTAACCGAAGAGTCGGTTGGGGAAATTCTTAGTGCTTGGGGGGTACCTTGCCTCGCCCCAACGGTATGCTGACGCCCAGTTGAATATTGGTTGTCAGTGTATTGAGAGGGATGAACTGCGGGGTTACATGGAAAAAGGTGTAGTCGCAGGCCAGGTAAATGTTCATGATGGCGGGTATGAAACCCAAGGCAAACCCGAAGGTCTCCCGCTTGCCATGGATGAAGGAGTAACTCCCGGAAAGGTTAAACCAGCGTGCCGGGCGTAGGTTGAGTGATCCGGTTAGTTCGGAGTAGCGCTCGTTTTCCATAAAGCGGTTGGAGTACAACACACCAAGACTGATTTTGTTTTTCAGCATGGCGTACTCAACACCGGCATTGACCGTTGGAAAGAGTCGTTCGACAACATCTTCAGTGGCGGTGGTGGGCTTAAACTGAGCCATCTTCAACAGGTCATCTTGCAGGATTGTCATCTGATCTTCTGCTGATTGTTGACCAATACTGTCTATGCCGAAATTTTCAATACCGGAGAAGGTTACTTGACCGGATGAGGTGGCCCGGGTTATGGCTGCCATATTCCATTTGATGGCTCCGAGGTCAATCAAGGCCAAGGATACGTCGAGGTTGCGGATGGGTGAGTAGTTGACACCCAGGTCAACGGCTGCGCCCAAACCGGCCGGGCCTGGTGAGGCGAAGTCGATTTGACCGTTAATCACACCTTCTTCATCTGTCTTCAACGTCAATCCTTTGGCGTAGGCTTCCAACAATCCGTTGGTGGTGATGGTCCAGGCGTCTGGTGTCATGTGGACGTCCATCGTGGTCAGGCCTGCTTTTATGCGGGCGCCTCCAACCAACATCTTAACCTTGGCGCCAACCCTGAGGTTGTTCATAATATTGCGGGAATAGCCCAGGGAGGCTTCTGCCAGCACACTGCTGCTTACGAACAGGTTCCCAAGGTGGTAAAGGTTACCCTGACTGGATGTCATACCTTGTTTAAGAAAGGCAAACAGATCGTAGGGTAAGTCGAGGGAAAGGTTGACCCTGGTGGCTACATCAAATGTCCAAAAGGAGGCACCGGTGTAGAAGCCGAGTGAAAGCAGGCTGGTCCTGATATCAGTCCTCAGGTAGTTGTTTAGACTGAGTTGAGACAGGAAGGCATTGGCGTCCACATCCTTGTGCATAAAGGTCAGGAGTTCGCCGCCTCCTGCAGGAGGATAGACGAAGTTGGTAAATTTCATATTGGACTCAAGGCCCAGGTAGAATTCTCCGGCTACGGGCAGGCTGATGTAGCCTTTTACCGGATTGAGAGCTGGATTGAGTAAATGCCTGTGGGTGGCGTTGTCCATGAAGTATCCGGTTCTGGAAACCTGTTGGGCTGCCAGGGGGGAGGTCGCCATCAACAGGCAGCAGAGCAGTCCTGACCACAGTATGGCCTGTGAACGGGAAGGGTGGTAGGCTTGGTTATCTCGTTTCATGAGTACTGGGGTTAAAGGGTGCTGGGATCGATGGTGAGGCCGCCTGCCAGGCGAGCTTTCAATTCGGCGATAACATAATTATTCGGTGTGATGGGAGCGCCGGCTACCGTGGAGTTTGAAGAACCTCTGAAGGTTAATTCGAAGCCTCTCAGGTCTTTGAGTTTGCCGTCGGGATCTATCAGTTTGAGAGTGATTTCACTGGTGGTCGGACTGCCGTCCCTGGCTCCTGCACTGATGGTTTGTCTGACCGGTTGTACGTCGATGGGGGCATTATTGCCATCCAGGGGTATCAACTCGACTTCCAAATCGAGGGGTATGCTATTTTGGAAGGAGCCCAGCAACTCCAGTGATTTACCAGCCAGCGCCGTTTCTCCAATCGCAGGATCCAGGTCGGAGATGGTGTCCCGCATGACAATGAGCAGGTCTTCACCAAAGGCCAATGGCACGGTGACATCATACTTGACGTCCATGAAATAGTCAGCCGTCAGGTTTATGTAGTGTTGTTGGGTGACGTCGGTTCCGGCTTGCAGGGCAAACTGGATGTCATCGGGAATGGTTTTGAACAACAGTTGGATATCGGCTGGCACAAAGATGTAGTCCTGAGGCATGCCGGCACTGTCAGGCGCTATCCAGAATCGGGTCGTTTTGGCACTGGACACCGAGGTGGCTTTGGGCAGGTTCAATTGGATGGCTTGTTCTGCTCCTGGTATCAGCGCTCCCTTTTTGAAGGGTTTCATCAAAAGGTCAATCACAATGGGTATACCCAGGTTGGTCTTTGTTTCAAGCGTGATGACGGGTTTGGTAATATCCAGCACAATGCTGTCTCCTTGAAGGAAGGAGGGCAGGCCTGAAATGGCGATGTGTTGGTTTTGAGCCGGGATGCCAGGATTCAGTTTGCCGTACACTTCTTCAAATTGGATGCCTGTGAGTTTCACATCGACCGTCACGGTAATGGGTTGACTGGTCAGTTGTTCACTGTTCACCGTGGCTTCATCCACACTCACTCCGACGTCGAACTTGACTTTTTCATTGATGTCGAGTTTGCCACCCAGGTCTTTGCCGTCAAAGAACAGCCCTTCCAAACCGATGGTTTTGCTCAGCTTGCCACCGACAAAAGCTTGGTTGATTTTGATGACGTTGCCAGCTTCTGCCACTCCTGGTGAAAAGCCCAACAGGGAGGGGAAATCCAATTCGATGTTGGCGATCAAAGGCTTCGATAAGCTGGGCATGTTGGTAATATTGATGTCCAGTTGCAACTGGGCGCCGTTGGCCAACAAAATGCTGTCCAGCGAGAGGATTTCCTCGGGCAGGTCTATCGTTGGCAGGTCGAGTACCGTTGAATCCGCGTAGTTGGTGCTGAGAGCTTTCAACTGAAGCGATGTCGATGAGATGGTCAGGTCATCCGTGGAGGCCATCAGGTTTAGTTTCTCATTGGTCAGGTTTTCGATGGCTGTGGTGTTCACGGTGCCTGAACGAAGGACAATATCTCCCTGTACGCTGATGTTTTCGTTCAACACCAGGGATCCGGTTTCGCTAAGATCTTTGTCAATGTTCAACGAGGCTAGCTCCAATTCAATCAGATCGGGGATGGTGTCGTTGATGACTATGCGGTTGTTTATCAAGGCTGGTTTGAAAGCAAACAAGCTGGGGAAGGCCAGTGTCAGGTTATTCCCGGCCAGACTGAGAGGCAGTGAGGGTTTATTGATACGGAGGCTGATCATCGTGCCTGGTTTCAACTTGATCGTATCCAGGCGCTTGATGCGGTCTGTGATGTTGATATCAAATGAGATGGGGATGTTCATCGGCGCCAAAGCGATTTCCTTGTTGTTGGTTTCAATCTCTGCTGAGTTAAATCCAAGGTCGGAACTGATCACCAGGTTCATTTTCGTGTCGTTGCTTGACGAAGGGATGTCTNNGCACTGTTGATGCGTCCGGAAAAGGATACATTGCCCGAATAGGTGATGTTGTCCTGCCATTGCAGTCGGTTACTAGTAATGGGTGTCTCACTCAAATCGAAGGATTCAAGCTCCAATTCGATGGGGTAGCCGGTAGTGGGATTGAAGCTGACATTGGTCAGGGACAAGGTGCTGCCAGACAGGCCGGCTCTGGGTTTGAATTTGAATTCTTCGGGAAATTGAATGGTCAGGTAGTCAATCGTGAACGCACTGGAGCGCATCGGTGGGAGGGTGCCCGCTTCTGCCTTGAGGTTGAAGCGGATACTGTGTCTGTCCGGATCGAAGAGTACGGAGTTGACCTTGTTAATATCTCCTGGTACCGAGTTGTCGATGTTGAAGGCTGTGTTGCCCGAGATGTTTGACTGAATGGTGGGGATGTTGAAAACCATCGACTTGATAACCATGTCGTTGATGGAAACTTTGACCAAGAGGTCGAGGGTTCTGACTTCGTCGATTTTATCGGACAAGACATACACGCCTTTCATGCCCATGGTACCGGAACTGACGATCTGGTCGGTGACAGACAATTCGTTGTTGGCGTTAGGATTGCCACCGATGTTTAGTTCTTTGATGGTGTATTGTTTGGTCAATTTGAACGCGTTGTTTACGGTCAGCGAGTCTTTGGCTTCAAACTCTATGGTGCCTCCTGGCAGATTGTCGAACACAAACAGGTCGGAGGGGTCAATGGATACGATGGGTACGATACGTCCGGTCGTAATTACGCCTGATGCACCAGCTAATTCCAGACTTACGGAGAAGGTGGCGGGTGGTGTATCAGCCAGGAGGACACTGTCGATGTCTGAGACTCCATCAGGTACACTGATGGTGTAATTGACGTCTTCCGTTGAATTGAAGGCCACATCATCGGGGTCATCTACTTTTACAGGGATGGAGGGTACACAGGGGTCGGGTGGCAGGGTAATGCTGGCAAAGAGGTCGTTGCTTCCGCCGCTGACATCGATGTCGTCAACNNAGACATACCGGCGCCAAACGATTGGTTCTGGTTGATGGCGGGGACGGCAAAATCGCCCAGGGATATGGCGTTGACACTAAAGTTGATATCGCTATTGACAGATAAACCGGGGATGGAGAAATCATCGAGATTGATGTCTCCGAAATTGACGGTTTGTTGTTGGGTGAAGGTCTTGTCGTCGATGCGGAGTGATTGTTGGTCGATCTTTGGTACGTCTACTGAAAGGGAATCCTTGACGTTCAGGGCATAGCCCCCATCTTCCATGGTCTTCATCAATTCGACATCGTCAGGATCCAGGAAAGCGCCTAGTCTGATCGTGTCCGTACTTCCCAAGGGTAGGGTCAACGAATCGCCACCAAAGGTAATCGATGTCGAAAGCCCTTTGGTAATGTCGTACCGCTGATCAATACATGAAGTGACCAGTACGGTGGTAACCAGTACCGTTAATCCGGTGCGTGTCACCATTGTTTTGAGTCTTATGTGTTGCATAATGATGGGGGTATGAATCGTTTTTTAAAGGTGGTTTAGGCACAGTGTTCACCATACCCAAACGTAAAAATACGTAATATGGATGAAAAATAATTAACAAGCCA
>DOBD01000202.1:0-2732 GCA_003506275.1 Bacteroidales bacterium
CTGTTGCAAGCCTTCGCCCTGATCAAAGCCAACAGGGACGCTAAGGGCTATTCCTTGCCCTTGGATGAGAACGCTTTGCTGGCCACATCAGCTGTATTGCCCATTGAGAGCTTCCTTCTATACCTGGAAGAGACGCCGGTCGCTGCTGCCTTGGTGTATCTGGCTTCACCAACGGTACCCCTGGTCGTGTACTGGGGGGATTTGCCAGGCTATACCTCCTATAAACCCATGAACCTGCTCACCCATGAACTTTACCTACATTACAGGGAAGCCGGTTATGCCTGTCTGGATACGGGAACGGCCATGTTGGGTGAGTTGCCCAATTATGGTTTGGCCGAATTCAAGGAATCCGTTGGTTGTGTGTTGTCACCCCGCTTTCTTTTTGTAAAGAGTTGTTTATGAATACAATGAGTCCTTGGTACTTCCGATGGTGGATGCGCTGTAAAATCAGCCTGTACCGGCTTGCCTGGAGCAAGACGGTCTCGGTTACAGGCAGCCCTGACTGCAAGCAACCGCTTCTGATCAGGGGACAAGGTCGAATACTGTTTGAACCGGGCGTTCGCATTGGTTCCAAGGTGTACCAGGGTTACTTGAATACCTACGCCAATTTTACGTTGAGGGGGGAAGACAGTCAAATTCGCATCGGAGAGGATGTTGCCCTCAACAACAACGTGAGCCTGACGGCTGACAGAGCCTCCATTTACATCGGCAAGGGCACGGTGACAGGTATCAATCTCTCTGTACACACCAGCGATCGGTATAACACCGACCCTGTGCTCCGTCACATGGATCAGCGCCCTACGCACACGGTCATTATCGGTGAAAATGTGTTTATTGGGGATAATGTAATGATTCTCAAAGGAGTGAAGATCGGTCGTAACGCCGTGATCGGTGCTGGATCGGTGGTCACCCACAGTGTGCCGGAAAATGTTTTGGCGGCGGGTAATCCTTGCCGTGTCATACGAACCTTGACGTAAACTCGGGTGAAAAGCGAAGAAACCTCCACATACGGACAAATCGCCAAATCTACTGGTCTGTTCGCCGGTACGCAGGCGATCAATATCCTGGCAGGCTTGGTCAGGACCAAAGTGTTGGCGCTGTTGCTGGGTACAATAGGAGTGGGTTTGGCTGGTCTTTACCAGTCGATAGTCGATATGGTGAAAGCCATCGCCAGCATGGGGCTCAGTTTCAGTGCCGTCAAGGATATTGCCAACGCATCAGCTTCAGGTGACCGTCACGAAGTGGCCGTCACGTCCCTGATCACCCGTCGGCTGGTCTGGTGGACAGGCCTGCTGGGCATGGTGGCCATGGTTGCCCTATCCAAACCGATCAGTCTGTATGTCTTCAAAAACGACAATCACACCCTGGCAATCAGCCTGTTGTCTTTCAGTGTTTTATTTGGATTACTTTCATCAGGCCAGACGGCCCTTCTCCAGGGTACCCGTCAGTTGGCTTCCATGGCGAAGGCTTCTGTGTTCGGTTCGTTGACCGGATTGTTGGTGGCTGTACTCTTATACCTTTTGTTGGGGATTCATGGCATCGTTCCGGCTTTGGTGGGTATGGCCCTGGCTTCCTTGTCGTTCACCTGGTGGTTTACGTCCAGAATTAAGCAGGAAGCCGTTCGTCTGTCGTTCAAGGCTACCCTGAAGCAGGGCTCCGCCATGATCCGTTTGGGTTTTTTCAATATGCTGTCCGGTCTGGCAGGCACCGTCGTGATGCTGTTGATGAAGGCATTCGTCGGTGCGGCCGGTGATCTGGAAGCAGTGGGACTATATCAGGCGGTATGGTCCTTATCAGCCATGTACCTGGGAGCCATCCTTTCTGCCATGTCCACCGATTACTACCCACGCTTGTGTGGGTATGAAGGTGATGATCGACAGATGATTCAGTTTGCCAATCAGCAAATACGCTTTGTGCTACTGGTGGTTACCCCCATCGTGGTGGCTGTGTTGTGCCTGACACCCTTGGTGCTCACGCTACTGTATTCATCTTCCTTTTTGGCGGCCGTCGACCTGATGCACTGGCAAATCACCGGCACGTTTTTCAAGGTGTTGATTTGGCCGGTCAGTTTTTTCCTGTTGGCCAAGGGAAAAGGGTTGCGGTTTCTGATTACGGAGGTCAGCTGGTATGCCGTCTATTACCTGGCTACCGTCCTGCTATGGCCCTACATGGGGTTGGAAGNNGGTTGCAGTTTCTGATCACGGAGGTCAGCTGGTATGCCGTCTATTACCTGGCTACAGTTCTGCTATGGCC
This sequence comes from Bacteroidales bacterium, assembly GCA_003506275.1. Lineage (GTDB taxonomy): Bacteria > Bacteroidota > Bacteroidia > Bacteroidales > UBA1402 > UBA8389. Next base: position 2,254 of record DOBD01000202.1, read on the forward strand.
CTATATGGGGTTGGAAGGAGCTGGCCTGGCCTTCCTGATTGCCTACTTGGTGTATGTTCCCCTTGTTTTTCTGATGGTCAGACCACTGGTACCATTAACGGTGACACCGGCTAATATCAGATTGATGTGTTACTTCACGTTTGTAGTCGTAAGCGCCTTTTTAACTGTTCATTACCTGGATGGCTGGATGGAGTGGGTTTTGGCATCCCTGCTCTGGTTGAGCGTGACCGTTGTGGCCCTTTACCGGCTCAATCAACTGTTACCCCTCAAGGACCTCTGGCAAAAAATACGATCATGGATCAACCGTTGAGCCCATCAAAAAAACCGTTGGTTTCCGTATTGGTGGTCACATACAACCAGGAAGCCTACATAGCCCATACATTGGACAGTTTGCTCAATCAGGACTGTGACTTTGGCTATGAAATACTGGTGGGTGAAGACTGTTCCACTGATGGTACCAGAACGATTTGTGAAGCGTA
>DOBD01000202.1:2770-10090 GCA_003506275.1 Bacteroidales bacterium
GCCTGGTACCCAACTACCTCAACCTTATCCGAGCTGCAGCAGGCACGTACCTGGCTGATTGCGGTGGTGACGATTACTGGATAGCCCCTGACAAGTTAAGGCAACAGGTGGCCATCCTGGAGTCACACCCGGACGTGACACTGGTTGCCGCCAATTGGCAGTTATTACAGGCGTCAGATGGTTGTATCAGCCCCAACCAACTTAACTTGACAGCCGATTGGTACGATCCTGAGCGATTTGGTCTCCGGGCGGTGGCCGATTACCTGAACCGAAAAGGCTATCCGCCTGTCGTGCTGTCGTCTGCCTGTCTGAGAGCCTCTCTTGCCCATGCTTTGTTGAATCAGCCCCCCGAGGTGTTTGATGGCTCAGACGCCGTTTGCGAAGACCTGCCACTCACATTGTGGCTGCTGGCTCAAGGCCCTTTCTATGTCCAACAAGCTGAGGTGATGGTTTATCGAAAACTGGGCGAATCGGTCAGCCACACGCGGTCTCCCTTCGATTTGCAAAAAGGATTTGCCAATCAGTCGTTCTGGCAGACCTGGTCTTTGGTACAGGCGTTGGGTTTGCATGCCTCCGATCTGGCACCTTACCTGAAACGTCAATGGAGCGACATGGTCCATGCAGCCTTTATGACGGAGGACAGATCGTGGATGCGTCTTCAACGACAACGCCTGCGCGTTGCCGGTCTTGGATTATCGTTCAGGGATACCCTCAAGGTAATCCTTTTGTCTGTCAAACCACTGTACCGTTTTGTCATGTCACTACGTTCACGTAACCGTTCAACTCATTAACCTGAATCCTTATGCCCTCAATAGCCATACTCTACATTGCCATCGGGCCCTATGAGGCATTCTGGAAACCCTTCAGAGCTTCCTGCGAACGGTATTTCCTTCCTGGTTGCTCCAAGACCTACTTCGTGTTTACTGATTCGAAACGGATTCGCTCAGGGGACAACCTGGTGGTTACCACGGTAGCCGATGAGGGCTGGCCGGCCAATACCTTGCATCGCTTTCACTTCTTTCTCAGGCAGAGCATGGCACTGGCCGCCCATGATTACTGCTTTTTCTTGAATGCCAATGCGCTGTTTGTCAGGCCTGTATTGGAAGAAGAAGTGTTGCCTGGTTTTGAGGAGGATTACTTGGTCGGACTGAGCTGGTCACTAGGGACCGGACGGAATCCCGATGCCTTCCCTTACGACAGAAATCCAGCCTCTACCGCATATATTCCATTGGGACAAGGGCGCATCTATTACCAGGGCGGACTGATTGGCGGGAGTTGCCAAGCCTTTCTGGCCATGACCAACGAGTTGGCCTTCACAATCGATCAGGATGCCAGGCAAGGCATCACAGCCTTGCACAACGACGAATCTCATTTGAACCACTATCTGCTTGATAAAAAGCCTCGTTGCCTAAGTACAAGGTATGGAAGGCCCCAGGAATGGGACACTCCGTCTGATCCCAGTATGCTGTTTGTTCAGAAGGAAAGGGTGTTGAGTCCTTTCTACTTGTTCAAGCTCAAACGCAAACCCTGGCTGTATTTGCTGAAAAGTTGGTATGGTAGGGTCAAGTGTACCTTCCGTCGGAACATCGATGATAACCTCAAAAACGAGTGAAGTATGTTGGTGGTCAGAATCTCCTCAGGCATGGGTAATCAACTGTTCCAGTATACCTTCGCCCACTATTTGAAACAACGTTACGGACGANNACCAGCCCCTATACATATAGACTGACCGACAGGAACTACCACCTGGATATTGTCAACAACTTGCCTGTCACCAAGGATTGGCGACTGTACAACCAATATCCCCGTGGATTATACCGGATTGCCAAGGGGTTGTTCGCCATAAATCCAACCACCAGGCGTATTGAGGATACGAACCCAGTCTTTCCGGCTGACGACAGGCTCCCTTATTTCGACGGATATTGGCAAACTGACCGTTTTGTCAATGCATTGCCCGATGTTCACAGCTTGTTGGCACCCAAGGAGCCGGAACCGTCCATTTATTGTGACTGGCTGGAAAGAATCAACGACACCCACGCTGTTTCACTGCATGTCAGGCGAGGTGATTATTTTTCGACGCCCTACAAAGAACGGTACGGGATTTGTGATGCCAGCTACTACGAGGCTGCCATCGAGCGAATGACGACAGGACGGGAAGAAGCCACGTTGTTTGTGTTTTCCGACGAACCCGAATGGGTGAGACAACACCTTCGTTTGCCCCGAACTGTTCAGGTCATAGACAACGCATCCATTAATCCATTCTGGTACATCCTGCTTTTGGCGCAATGCAAGGATAACATTGTGTCTAACAGTTCTTTCAGTTGGTGGGGGGCTTATCTGAACCGTTTTGCCGACAAGCGCATCATAGCGCCCAAACGGTGGATGCTCGACCGGGAGNNAAAATCACAGCAGGGCGTCAGCCAAACGCCAGATCCCTCTTCCGCCCAAGCCCCCGTACCAGGCCGTCAACCAATACAGGCTCTTACACGCGACAAGCTGACTTCTTGACAAATCATCAGCGGCTGAAGGCAGGCAATCAAGGGCAGCCTCCATAAGGGGGTGGGCCTCCCTTTTGTGACCTTCTTTTCGTACCAGGCCGGCGAGGCTGGCCCATTTGAAGCCAAGGGCCTTAAGCAATCTGTTTTTGAGTGCTTTGTCTTCGAGGTTGTCCAGGGTTGACCGTATCGCCTGAAGGCTGTTTTCCAGAAGGGGTAGATCGTCAATGAAACGTCCGTTGCTGATGGAAGAAGCGTGGTCTCTGACTTCATAAAACGGCAACCCTTCCAGCCAGGCTATGTTTGAGGCTTTCAACAAGACCCTGAATCCGAACTCGAAGTCCTGCCAGCGGGATAGTTCAGGGTTCCATCCACCAGCCATTGCCACCAGGTTGCGCGTAAGGCACATGTTGTGTGTGGCCACGACAGGATCGATGAGGTGATTGGTCGGGTCGGCGGAAAAACGGTGGGGACGGTGGTGCAAACGATCCATCCGGTCACGGATAACGTAGGGGAAAACCAGCAGATCCTGATTGTCCGATGAGCGGAGAGCCACCAGCAGGCGGGTCAAGCTATCAGGAAAAAGCCTGTCGTCCGAATCAAAAAACCAGACGTAGTCACCCTGCGAAACCTGAAACCCGGTGTTCCTGGCGAAATTGGCACCCGGGCGTGGTTCTGAACATACGCGAACCATGAAATCCGGCCCTTCCATTCTGGCTTTGAAGGCCTCGCAACAAGCCAGTGATCCGTCTGTGGAGGCATTGTCCACCAGTACCACTTCCAGGGGTCTTCCCGTCAGTGCAGCCAGGCTGTCGAGTGTTTCAGTCAGCAGGTCTGCCCTGTTGTGTACAGGGATGATGATGGATAATGTGGGATGGAACGGTGTTGTCATCATACGTGGCACGGAGAGCTTATCAAGTGTTGTAACAGGATAGGGATCTGAGGTAGAGGCCTTTTAAATACTTTCTGCACAGGATGTTCAACAACCAAGCTGGATAGTTGAACCAACTGAGCAACCACTGTTCAAGTAGTTTGTTGCTTGGATGCGGATGGTCAATCAATGGTTGAAGCAATTGGCGTTGATGTTTCAATCGTTCAGCGACCTCCTCCTGTGAGCCTTGTTTGATGATGCGCACCAGGTTACAGAAGGCGACTTCCAGGACCACTTTACGACGAAGGGCAACGGGTGGCACCTCCAGGTGGTCGACCATATGCTTGATAATCTCGAACCAACTAAGAATGCTTTTATCGACCTGCGAACGCATGATGGAGCCTCCTCTGAGGTAATGCACGTACGTTATGTCCCGGCAAAAAGCGAGGCTGCTCACGTTGGCAGCGGCCAAGAACACCCATAGTTCGTCTTCATGCAGCAGCCCTTCCGTAAACCAAAGGCCGTTTTCGATAAACCAGGAACGCCTGATTAATTTGTTCCAACTGGTGACAGGGATTTTTTTTCGTTCAAGGAGGGCGTTGACCAACCAGGGTTGTTGAGTCGTGAAGGCAGGCAGGTCCCTGCCAAGGCTGTATTGATGTCGGTCGACGTTGAAGGTCGGCTTCGAATGACTGTTGATGAGGGTTGAATCAGCCTCTACCAAGGTGTTGCCTTGTACGATGTCAACGTTTGGATGACTAGCTGCGGTGCGCAGAAGGGCGTTCAACGCTCCTGGTGTCAACGCATCGTCTCCGTCGAGGAAAAACAGGTACTCACCCTTCGCAGCCTCTACGCCTGTGTTGCGTGCAGCAGACAAGCCACGATTGGCGGGATGACGTAAGCATCGAAAGGTGATGGGCCCCTCATAGTCCGTCAACAAGGCTTTAGCCTGACGTATGCTGTCATCATCACTGCTATCATCAATCAGCAAGCATTCGATGTCCTCCACATCCTGGTTCATCACTGACATCAGGCAACGTTCCAGATAGGCCGACACCCGATAAACCGGTATGATGAGGGATACCTTCATGACTGGGCTTCCAGCACATCCAACCTGTTAACCAGGCATAGATACCCCAAACGATAGGAATCAAAGATAAAGAGGGATGGACGTCCACTCAGCAGGTTTCGTTTCATCAAAGGCTTGAACAAGGCAAAGGCCATCCGAAACAAGGGCTGAAGCCCCCAACGCCTCACGCGTTTGTAGACCCTGAAGAGTTTGACCTCATCGGCGAGGGCTTCATCCTTGAACACGGGATTGCTCAGGTATTTTCTCGCCGCCATCAGGCTTTTTTGCAGGAAAACGGCGTTCGTGTCCAAACCAAGGTGCTCCAGCGTATTGTCGATGTGTAAGACGGAGATTTGCTGTTGCTTCAAGGCGTGTCCAAGGATGGTGTCTTCGTGTCCGTAATCCTTGACCGTTTCCTCGAACGGATTCTTCAGAAACACCTCCTTTTGGATAAGCAATTGAAAGGAGAGGAGCGACCGGTAGGGGTGTTTGTTGCGTTCGACCGCAGGCACACATTCGCGTAAACGACCGTATTTCCAGCGAAGGATGCGTTCTTTATCGGGAGGTGTGTCCTTGTAGGCCAAACCACCAATAATAACGTCTGCTTGTCCGATGTGATCCAGGTACCGTTGAATGTAATCAGGTCTGGTTACACCGGCGTCACAGTCCAGCAAAAGCAAGAAGGGATAGTTGGCCATATTGGCCAGGGTGTTGCGGGCCTTGGCGGCCCCCAGGTGCTGATGTTTCTCCACCAACGTGCAGCAAGGTAACTGATTAATCTGGCGGTTTTCCTCCACAAACAGGCTGGAGTTGTCGTCCATGACGATGATTTCGTACTTGACGGCAGCGGCGGTGCATTGTTCGACCAGGTCGTTGACCAATTGTCTGCAGTCGTAATTGCGTTCAGGTATCAGAATGGATAGCATGGTATCAAACTTTGCACAAATATAGAAATTCTGTGGCATGTCCAACTCGCTTGCGTTGCCAGGGTGACAAATAACCTGTATTTTTGTTCGTAAAACGATACGTATGCACATTATCGAGCACTGTTCGCACACCGATAAACACAGTTTCCACCTGGATGCCAAGGCCAGGTATTGGGCTGAATTCAGTCACGAGGAAGAAGCCTTGGCGCTTTTGTCTGATCAACAATTTGCCGGATTGCCCCGGTTTGTCGTCGGAGGCGGGAGTAACCTGTTGTTTACGGCCGACTACCCAGGTTTGCTGCTCCATCCAGCCATTCAAGGTACTTCGTTGGTCGATGAAGATAAAGATACGGTATTCATCAACGTTGGAGCTGGTGAAACCTGGGATGATTTTGTGGCCGAGTCGGTGGCCAAGGGGTGGTATGGTGCTGAAAACCTATCCGGCATTCCCGGTTGTGTCGGTGCCAGTCCTGTTCAAAACATCGGCGCTTATGGTGTAGAAGCCAAAGACTTGATTGACGAGGTGGAAGCGCTGGATTTGGTCACGGGTCTGTCCGTAAAACTGAACCAGGCTGAGTGCCGTTTCGGATACAGGGACAGTGTATTCAAGCACCGACTGAAAAACGCCCTGGTCATCACCAGGGTACGGTTTCGATTGTCCACCCGTTTCCAGCCCAACCTGAACTACGGTGATCTGGCCAGACGAGTCATGGCACTTGGCGATCCCACACCAGCCCTGGTAAGGGATACCATCCTGACGATACGCCACGAGAAATTACCCGACCCCGATAACTTGGGTAACGCTGGCAGTTTTTTCATGAATCCTGTCATACCGGCTGCTCACTATCAATCCCTGTTGGCAACCTATCCTGATATGCCTGGATGGCCTCAATCCGACGATACCGTCAAGGTACCGGCCGCCTGGTGTATTGAACGAACCGGCTGGAAGGGCAAGCAACTGGGTGGTGCTGCTGTGCATGATAAGCANNGAGCCACAGCCACTGATCTTTTAAACCTGTCTGCCGGCATCCAGGCAGACGTGCTCTCTGCCTTCGGCATTCATTTGAAACCGGAGGTGTTGTTTATCCAAGCGTAAACTCTATGAAACTAACCTTTTTAGGCACAGGTACTTCAACGGGCGTTCCTCAACTGCTGTGCCATTGCCCTGTCTGTCAATCAACCGATCCCAGAGACAAGCGGTTGCGGGCATCCATTCTGATTGAATCGGACGACACACACGTCTTGGTCGACTGCGGCCCTGATTTCAGACAGCAAGCCTTGAGGGCAGGCTTCCATCATCTCGACGGAGTAGTATTGACACACGAACATTATGACCATGTCGGTGGGTTGGACGACTTGAGGCCCTATTGCGCTCGCCAAAACATGCCTTTGTACGCTTTACCTCGAGTTCTCACTCAATTGAAGGCGGCCATGCCCTACAGCTTCAACGACAATCCGTATCCAGGTGTCCCATTATACGATGTGCATCCGGTTCATGACGAGCCGTTCAACGTGGGAAACCTCGTTGTTCAACCCCTCATCGTCAAACATCACCGATTGAAGGTGTTAGGGCTGCGTGTAGGGCCCTTGGCCTATCTGACCGACTTCAATGCCATCGATCCGGAGGAACTGGCCAAAGTGGAAGGTGTCAAGGTACTGGTCATTGACGCCTTGCGAACTGCCAAGCATCTTTCTCACAACAATCTGGCTGAAGCACTCACCTTGGTGGAGGCTATCAGGCCTGAAACAACCTGGTTGATTCATATGAGTCATGAGATGGGCCTGCATGCACAGGTCGACGCCACGTTACCTGCCGGTGTCGGATTGTCCTGGGACGGTTTGGTCGTGGAGGTGTGAGTCCCTTGTCTGCCTTCTGCGAAAAAATGTCGGTAAGGACTTCCGTCCATGATTTTTTACTATTTTTGTATGCTACGTAAACAAAAACCCTAAAACCATAAC
>DOBD01000147.1 GCA_003506275.1 Bacteroidales bacterium
TAACAGCTTGATCCGGGAAGTAGATGACTGTTACTCACAATACGAGCCCACCAAGGCAGGCAGGGCCATCAGTGATTTCGTCACTGAAAACCTGAGCAACTGGTATGTACGCCTCAACCGTAAGCGGTTCTGGGGTGGTACCTTTACCGACGACAAGCTGGCGGCCTACCAGACCCTATACACCTGCCTGGAGACTGTTGCCCGCTTGATGGCCCCCATCGCTCCATTCTACGCCGATAAGTTGTACCTCGACTTGACAACGGTGGCCAGCGACAACGCACCCTTGTCCGTTCACCTGGTCGATTTCCCCGTCAGCCAGGCCAACTACATTGATAGCGATTTGGAAGCCCGTATGCAGATAGCTCAACAGCTTTCCTCGATGATTCTCGCGCTGCGCCGCAAGGTCAGCATCAAGGTGCGTCAACCGTTGACCGCCATCATGGTGCCTGCCGTCGACGCCAAACAGCGTGCCCACATCGATGCGGTCAGCGGTTTGATCCTCAGCGAAGTCAATGTCAAGGAACTCCGCTTTGTGGAAAATACCGGTGGTATGCTGGTGAAACGCATCAAACCCGATTTCAAGAAGTTGGGCCCCAAGTGCGGCAAGGCCATGAAAGAGGTGGCTGCCCTGTTGACGGGTATGACGCAGGATGGCATCAGAGCCTTTGAAGAAAGCGGTCAGGTGGTCCTGTCAGTGGCAGGATTGTCCATCCAGGTTGAGGCAGGTGATGTGGAGATACTTTCGGAAGACATCCCCGGCTGGTTGGTTGCCAACGACGGTCGTTTGACGGTGGCCCTTGATGTAACAGTGACGGAAGCGCTTAAGCTGGAAGGTTTGGCCAGGGAACTGGTCAACCGTATCCAAAACCTGCGCAAGAGCAGTGGGTATGAGATTACTGACAAGATACATGTGGTGATCGAACCTCACAATGAGGTAGACCAGGTGCTGGTAGAATGGGGTGATTACATCAAATCACAAACGCTGGCGTTGTCCGTAAAAACCGGAGAGACCGGTCCCTCAGCTACTTCTCAGGACTTTGATACCTTTACCCTGAAGTTGCAGGTTGAAAAAGCCGTTTGATTTTTGTGAATACACGTACAGCGTACACAATAATTGAGTATATTCGCCCATCAATTTGGAACCTCGTATTCCTTGAACCGTAGTATGATTCTTTAAAACGTTACGACCATGTCAGAGAAAATCAGATATTCAGACAGTGAACTGGAAGAGTTTCGCGAAATCATAGAAAAGAAATTGGTTAAGGCACGTGAAGACTACGAGCAACTAAAGGCCAGTGTGACCAATATGGATGGCAACGATGTCATGGATACGTCACCTACATTCAAGGTATTTGAAGAAGGAGCCAACACCTTGCTCAAGGAAGAGACCGGTCGTATGGCTCAACGTCAGCTGAAATTCATCCAACACCTGGAAGCCGCCTTGATTCGCATCGAAAACAAGACCTACGGCATTTGCAGGGAAACCGGCCAACTCATTCCCAAGGAACGTCTGCGCGCCGTACCCCACGCAACCTTGACCATTGAAGCGAAAACCGAGAAGCGCTAACCGATGTCATCACGCTCCAAAGGCTGGATTGCTGCAAGCGTCATCCTNNGTCATACTCGTCGCCGACCAGCTCCTTAAGTTCTGGGTCAAGACCAGCATGGCCCTGCACGACAACATCAGGATCACCGATTGGTTTTACATCTATTTTACGGAGAACAACGGCATGGCCTTTGGCATTGAGTTGTTCGATAAATTTTTCCTGACATCCTTGCGCATCGTAGCCGCTGGATTTCTCATCTGGTATCTGCGCCGCCTTTGCCGCAAACCCGAATCGCGGTTGGGCTTTTGCATCACAATAGCGTTGGTCATAGCCGGTGCCGTGGGCAACATCATCGATTGTCTGTTCTACGGTCTTATTTTCGATCACAGTGTCGGACAAGTGGCTACGCTCTTTCCGGCAGGAGGGGGCTATGGTACTTTCTTTTACGGAAAGGTGGTCGATATGTTCTTTTTTCCACTGATTGACACCTATTGGCCCGACTGGGTGCCCTTTGTGGGTGGCGATCATTTTCTGTTCTTCAGACCNNGTTGGAACTCAAACCCAAGGCCAAGGAAACGCCGGCTGAGTCGTAACGACCATGCGTACCTTCCTGCTCCATATGGCCCTGGTGCTGATGGTCGTCGGTCTTGTTGCTTGTCGGCCCAAAGGAGTGCTTGGTTCCAAGGACATGAGTGCGTTGCTGTTTGACATCCACCTGGTCGACGCATTGACTGATGGTTCCTATGGCCCGATTTCTCCGACCTTGACCGGCCAACTTGATCCCAATCAATTCAAAGACCTGGCCTATCAGCAGGTACTGAAAAAGCACGGGGTGACGGAAGCTGATTTCTTCGCCTCCGTGGCCTATTACAGCAAGAATCTCAGGCTTTATACCCGGATTTACAGCGATGTCGACAAGCAGTACAGAGCATACATCGAGGCCATTGAAAACTGGTCGTTCCACGAACAAAGCACTCAGGCCGTTCTGGAGATATTGAGTAAAGACAGCGTACGCATAAGGGCTTTGTACGAGAAATGGCATGTGTTGCCCGACACTATGACCCGTCTTTATCCTGCTTATCGTCCTGATTCAGTCGTAAGCTGGTTGGACTTCCAGACTGAGCGTTGGTTGAGGCCCACCAAGACGCTGCCTCATACATTTCTGATGATCGATACGGTCACCTTGGCAACCCCCGTTGTGTCAACGACCGACAGCGTGCCTCAGGCTGTAGCGGCCGATTCCGGCAGCCACGAGGAATGGGCGCTGAAGCTATTGCATAAAAAACTGTGAACCCACTGACCCTTTTTCTGGCCACGTCTTTTTGTCCTTCACCTGGTTGTTGGTACAGGATGCAGATTCTCACCTTGGATGCCGATGGTCATTGTCTGTCCATGGTGCCATTTGAAGGGGAAACCGCCAACACCAAGGTCTGCCCTGGCCTGGTCTTCCTGGCTGACAACGATAGGCTTGATGGATACACACCGGCTCGTGCTTTGGCCTGGTTGAAAGCCGAATGGGGCTGGCAGCCAAAAAAGGTGTTGCCCGTGACAGCAAACCAGGTAGGTTACCCGGGNNTAGGTTGCCCGGGTCCACTTGAAGCAAGGAGGGATCTACTTGAAGCGGGGAGGGGTTCGTTTGAAGGAGGGGTGTGGTGCCTGGAAGGGGTTGACCCTGATACGGGTGAACTCCTGGATGTGGCCGCATTATACCGACTTCAGCCTTGAAGTCGCCGCCTGAACTCGTGGCAGACAATCGCCGTAGCTACTGCTACATTGAGTGACTCTGATCCAGTTTGTCCGATTGGAAAATCCGGAATATACAAGCGACCGTTAACCAGGCTGGCAACAGGCTGGCTGATGCCGTTGCCTTCGTTGCCCATCACAATGACGCCGGCCGCAGGCAGGNNGGGGTGCCGTCCAGGAAGGTACCGAACAGAGGTAGCCCGGTCGCTGGCAAAAACTGCGTCAAGTCCGTGTAGACCAGTTTGATTCGACCGATAGCCCCCATGGTGGCCTGGACGACTTTTGGGTTGTAGGCGTCGACAGTGTCGTGAGAACAAATCACATGCCGGATGCCAAACCAGTCGGCGATTCGAAGCATGGTCCCCAGATTGCCGGGATCCTGGATGGTGTCCAAGGCCAGACAAAGCGATCCGTGCACGTCTTCAGGTCTGACCGTCAAACCGGGCTGTTCGAAAACAGCCAGTACGTGTTGGGGGTTTTTAAGCAAACTGATGCGGTCAAGGGTGCCTTGATCGGTTTCCAATACGTCACCAAGGATCCTGGGCTTATTGGTTTGCAGCCAGTCTGCCGTAGCAACCAGCATGCGGCAGGGTAATACAGGCAACAAGTCGTTCACCAGTTTGTGTCCTTCGGCCAGAAATAAACCGGTCGACTCCCTGGTTTTCTTTTGTTCCATGGAACGGATCCATTTGATGGTGGTTTTGCTGATCATGGGGCACTATTTGCCGACAAAACTACCAAATCAAATCCAAGTGACCGAAATAGCAGCCTTCAATTTCGATTCTTTTACAGAAAAATGTACATTTGTAGGCTTGGAGGCCTCTATCTCATGACCACATACAAACGGCTTTTGCTGCCCCTCGTTTTGCTAATGGCTGCCTGCCAGCCACTGAAATACGTGCCGGCCGGTGAGCATTTGCTGGACAAGGTTGAGATACGGTCAGAGAAACACTTGCCATCAACCACTACCATTAAGAATTACCTGTATCAGGAACCGAATGATCGGTTTCTGGGCCTGATTAGCCTAAACCTGGGTTGGTACAACCTTTCAGGCCCTGATACCTCTAAATACATTAACAGGCTGTTGCGTAACATGGGGGAACCACCGGTGCTCTACGACGAAATGATGACCGAACGTTCCCGTCAGGCCATGCGCCGCTTTCTCATGAGCAAAGGGTATCTGAACGCCACTGTGGATACGGCCGTGCAGTATGACAACGGTAAAGTGACGGTTACGTACACCCTCAAGGGGCATCAGCCTTACCGTATCCGTTCGTACAACTTCGAAGGTAGCCCTGACTCCATCAGTAAACCCATTTTCGAGGCCATGCCCAACGCCCTGATAAAGCCAGAGGCCTTGCTGGACAGCAAGATGTTGGATGACGAGCGTGGCCGCGTGACCAGGCTGTTGCAGCGACAGGGTCACTACAACATCAACAAGGACTATTTTTTCTTTAGGGTGGATAGTACATACGGTGACCATTTTGCGGATGTGCGGCTGGGTATCAGACCGTGGGCCCCGGATTCTCCCGCCCTCATGCATCCCCGTCACAGGGTAGATCGTTTGTTTTTCATGATGGACGTGCCCATGTCCAGTTATATTCGTTTGAGTGACCAACAAGGCGGTTCGGGTTCGGCCACCTTTGATGTGGCAGACTACGATACCCTTCAGATGGGGAATTACGCTATTGTGTACAGGGGAAAGCCCTTCGTAAACCCCGATGTGTTGATTCAGAACTGTCGCATTCGTCCAGGTCAACTATATGATATTCAAGAAGAAGAGCGCACCTATGCCCGAATGAACGCCTTGCAGCTCATCAAATACACCAACATCCGTTTCAGGGAAAACGGTTCCGGAACCGGCAGGGAACGTGGCCTGGATGGTTACATCGTGCTCACTCCCAACAAGAAGCAGCGCTTCACGGCCGACCTGGAAGGCACCAATACGGCCGGCGATTTGGGAGTGGCCGGCAGCCTTTCCTTTTCCAACCGCAACCTGTTTCACGGAGCGGAGATGTTGCAGGCCAATTTCAGGGGTGCTTATGAGGCCCTTTCTGCCAATTTCTCCAACGATTATACCGAGTTGGGAGGGGAGTTGTCACTGGTCTTGCCTGACTTCAGGATGCCCTTTCTGAGTGCCGACTTCAAACGCAGGGTTGATGCCAACACGGAATTTGCCTTGTCGTACCAGAACATGTCAAGACCGGAGTTTTTACGAACCATTGCCTCGGCAAGCGTCCGCTACAACTGGTCCAAGGGCATGTTGCGCCAAACCCTTGATTTGATAGACCTGAGTTATGTGTACATGCCCAGAGTTGATTCCACCTTCAAAGCCAGGTACCTGACAGGCAGTTCGTATCTCCGGTATTCCTATGAAGACCATTTCATCCTGCGTACCGGTTACAGCTTTTCGTTCTCCAGTGCGGCGCCCGGAGTAACCAACCGGAGTTATTACACCATTCGGGGTAGTCTGGAGTCGGCTGGCAACACCTTGTATGCCGCCTATTCCCTGCTGAATGCTCCCAAAACGGGTGACTCCTATACCATTGGCAACATCAACTTTGCCCAGTACATCAAAGGAGAGTTTGAATACGCCAAGAGTGCTGTGCTCAATTCCAGAAACCGCCTGGCGTACAGAGCCGGGCTGGGGATAGCAATGCCCTATGGCAACAGCCGTATCCTCCCGTTTGAAAAGCGGTTTTTTTCCGGTGGTGCCAACTCGGTCAGGGGGTGGTCGGTCAGGACATTGGGACCTGGTACGTATAAAGGGGGAAGCAGTATTGATTTCATGAACCAGTCGGGCGATCTCAAGTTGGATATGGGACTGGAATACCGCAGCGTTCTGTTTTGGAAATTGGAAAGTGCGTTGTTCGCCGACCTGGGCAACATCTGGACCTTGCGCAACTACAGTGGCCAACCCGGTGGTCAGTTTAATCCGGCCGATTTTTACAAGGACATTGCCGGAAGTGCCGGTTTGGGTCTGAGAGCCGACTTCAGTTACTTTTTATTACGCCTGGATTTGGGCATGAAGGTCTATGATCCCTCCTTGATGGGAAATGAACGCTGGCGTATACTGTCCATCGACCAATTCGATGACTTTGCCGTTCACCTGGCCATCGGTTATCCCTTCTAAGCTTTGTTGCCCGCTGATTGGTGGTTTTTCGTTTATTTTATTACCTTTGCGGGCGCAAAAAAGGGGTCCGGTAGCTCAGCTGGATAGAGCAACAGCCTTCTAAGCTGT
>DOBD01000020.1:0-1919 GCA_003506275.1 Bacteroidales bacterium
ATACTGGCCGCCAGTGCAGAGGCGACCAAAACAGGCACGGAACCTGCCGCCAGGGTTTTTGGTCTGGCTGCCAGGAGCCAGGCTTTGGTGGAGTTTTTTGCGACTGTTTCCATGATTCAATGCAGTATGCAAAGGTAGCATTTTCAAGAGGCCCATCAATAGTTAAACCCAATGTTCATCAGTAGTCATTCGGTGCATCCGGGTGATCGTAACGCAACATATACTTGTTGCCCAAAATGTCTACGTAGCCTATCATAACCTGCGTTACATCACTGTATTTAACCGGCCTCAAGGTTTCCACCCGGTTGAAATCCTTGACCTCCCGCATCCAAGGTTGCACGGCATCAATTGTTCCCCACTGTACGTAAGCCCTTTGATCAGGCGTTGACAACCCTTCCTGATGAAAAGCAATACCCAGGTTGTTGATTAGACGGGCTGGATCGATAAGGTCTCCATTGAAGGTCTTCCATATCAGGTCAACCCGTGCAACCATACCGGCCTCATCCACCGTCAAGGTGGGGGTGCCAAAAACAAGGTATAAGCGGGCGTTGGTATTGGAATAGTGCACGGTGTATTCCGTTTGTCCGTTCAAGGAAAACAAGTAGGTTCCCCGCTCAAAGCCTTCCTTCACAAAGCCATCGGGATTGTTCCGACTGAACGTGACATCAAACCCGCTCATACCTTCCGTGTAATTCACTTGCCCCAAAATGTTCGAATACGGATTTCCCACAGGGCCTGTCAGGCGAACGTGCTCGTATCCCAGGCTATCGAGCATGGTGGCTTTGCCGCTGATGTTCAACGAAGTGCTGATAAACATTCCGGTCGTGTCGTAAGGAATGGCCGGTCTGTCGGGCAATCCCCAACGGCCATGTGGCGGATGGGGTCGTGTGTGGGTAGCACATGGTGGCCATCCAGGTAGAGGGTATTCATGTCGATGACCAGGTTGTTTTCCAAATCGACCAACGGCAGGCAGTTCAAGCCACCGGCAAACAGATGCCCGATGTAGCGATAGTCCTCGGTCAGAAACAACAAGGCCGTGGCGTTGCCTTGTTGAACAGTGGCATTGAAGGTACTGTCATTCAGATCGACCAAGTCATACCCGCCCCCGTAGTAGATCAGCAAATGAGCGGCATCAGCCAGTGTTAGTTCCCCGGCATCGCGCAAGGACTCNNTAAGGACGAATTGGGTTGAGCACGCACGGCCGTGATTCGTCCTTTCAATTTGACGAATGTCCCGTATTTGTCATTATCTTCCTGGCAGGCACTCGCCACGAGGAGGACCCTAATTAAGCCTATTACAGGGTGTTTCATAAGGCTGGAATGTTAGGATTTATCGATGGAGTTAAGTGACAACAGCCGGGGAGGTAATCGGGGTGGATTTCATGCAGTATTCGGGAGCAATTTACGAAAAAAGGGTATATTTGAATCAAATACATCAAGCTATGGAAGAATTGACCCTCATTACCCCAACCTTTTTGTTTTCAGCCATTTCTTTATTGTTGTTGGCCTACACCAACCGCTTCCTCTCTTACGCCCAGCTAGTGCGCACGTTGAAAGACAAGTACCTGGAAGACCCGGACAAGGTGAAGGCCGCTCAAATTGACAACTTGCGCAAACGCCTGTACATCACGCGAAGCATGCAATTGCTGGGCATCAGCAGCCTGTTTTCCTGCGTCGTCACCATGTTTCTGATCTATGTGGGTTTCCAACTCATGGCCGCTTACGTGTTCGGGCTGGCCATCCTGTTGCTCATCGCTTCGCTGGGCTTGTCGGTCTGGGAAATCCAGATTTCCGTCAAAGCGCTGGAACTCCACCTCAGTGACATGAAGCAACCCGAGAAAGAGCAAACCAAGGCTTGATCAAACGTATGACGCCACTTTCCACCAGCCTCAGGGAGGCTATGGCCAAACAGACCTCTCC
>DOBD01000020.1:1963-3709 GCA_003506275.1 Bacteroidales bacterium
CCCAGCCCAGCCTGGACGACATTACCGATTTACTGGCTGACCCCGTACACGAGGTGCGCCTGGCCGGTGGTTTATTGCTGGTGAACGGGTATCAGAAAGCCAAAGGTGCGGCCAAAGAGCCCTTTTATAACTGCTACATGGCCAACACGACCCGCTTCAACAACTGGGACCTGGTTGACTTGACCTGCTATAACGTGGTGGGCGATTGGTTGTACAACAAGGACCGTGCCCCCTTGTTTGCCCTGGCCGACAGCGACAACCTGTGGGAACAGCGCATCGCCATGGTCTCCACCATGTATTTTATCCGTAAAGGGGATTATTCCACGACCCTGGCGCTGGCCGACAAACTGCTCCATCACACACACGACCTGATGCACAAGGCGGTTGGTTGGATGCTCCGTGAAGTCGGCAAACGCGACATCGAGGTTGAAAAAGCCTTCCTGCTTGAGGGTGACCGCTACCGCACCATGCCCCGCACCACCCTCCGCTACGCCATCGAACGCTTCCCCGAACCCGAACGCCTCCGCTTCCTCAAAGGGATGGCATCCTTTTGAAAAGGATGGCATCCTTTTGGAAGGGATGGCATCCTTTTGGAAGGGATGGCATCCTTTTTGGAGGGATGGCATCCTTTTAAAGGATTTTCCAGGTGCCGGTCTTGTCGCTACCGACTCGCTCGAGTAATCCCTTTTCTTTTAGGGCTTTCATTCTCCTTTTAGCGGTACTCAGGCTGATGTGCAATTGTTGACTGATATCAACGGCTGTCAAGGTGTTATCCTGCTTTATCAAATCCAATACCGCGTCAACGTCCCTTTTTACAGTGTCATTTACAGTGTCATTTACAGTGTCANNCTGCCGGCAATCTGTATTCGACATGCATTTCCCGATTCTTTAGCACTCCCCCACCCGGTTGTAACAGGTTTTCAAAAAAACGAATCAGGAATCGATCCGTCTTATAAATGCCTTTAGACAAGTCCTCGTAATTGGCACGCACCAACGCATTTCGGAAATACCAGGCATGCTCGGCAAACAAGTTGATTGTCACCTTAGCAAATCCCAACTTACGTAAGTACTTGATTAAAAAAACAGCCGTTGATCGAGTATTACCTTCCCCAAACGGATGTATTTGCCACACATTGGCAAAAAAAAGGGCAAGATGCTCAATAATAGCCTATTGCAAGCCGATTNNCAAACCATGAGTTGTACTATGCAAAAGCACGTTATATCGCTACCCGTATCCCAACATTCCATTGCGTCGGATTCATATTCACAATCCAGGAAGATTGCTTTATTTTCCAGTCCATCATGGCTAATCCAAGTCCCCCACACCCCAAATATACACCGACTTGTTTAGAAAACGAATAAGTCAATTCGGGTGAAATCGTAGCAGACAGGAATCCATAATCATCGTCGGAATTCATTTCTAAAGCCTGATTAATCATTGGCTCTGTGGAAAAGGCGCCATTTGATATTCCCACGTTATCCCACACGTAGTATGCCTTCGATTCGGATGAATTGAAAGCATACCCCACACCCATCCTTATATCAAAACTCAATTTGTCGGTAATCGGCCTATGATACCCACCGTTTAAACTCGGAACCAACAACCTGCTTCTAACTTTCATCAATTCTGCTTGTTTGAACAACGTTCCGTAAAATATAGCAGCTTGACTCTCATTAGTCCAGCTAAAATCAAAACCCAAGCCAATAAAAAAGTGGTCATTCAAATAATAGTCAGCAAAAACGCCT
>DOBD01000270.1 GCA_003506275.1 Bacteroidales bacterium
TATGTATTAGTTCATCTTTTGGATGATGTACAGCATCTTCTTCTTCTTTGACCTCAATTTTTAATTTAGAGTTATTTGCTCTTATAAAAAACTCTTGTTCAATAGCTTCATTCAAATGCAATTTGCACTTGTCTTTGAGGTTCTGTTCGGATACCTCATAAGCATTCTTGAGCCAAATAAACTGAAGGATAAGAAGGGCAACAATGCCTAGTAGGCTGATGCCTAAGGCTACCCAGCGGTTAATGATCTTGTTGAGTTTCATGAGTCATGCCTGAAAAACTTTGGCAAAGATACATGAAATTAATACAACGTATACGGAAAGTATGAAAATTGTTCGGATAATTAATTGGATACGCGTTAGATAACGACTGAGGGGAGGATCAGTTGCCGATTGACATTCCCTTAGTCATCTTCTTGATATCATCCATGGTCATGTCGCCAGTCATTTGGATCAGTACAAACTCATCCCCTTCATCCACGACCATAACCATCTCAGAGACACGCTGGTCACTTTTCTTTTTGATGTAGAAATTCACCAATGACTCTTCGTCTTTGACGGTCATCAACACTTCAAAGGTCTTGTTATTGAAGAATTCTTTGGTGTCCCTGCGTAGGTTCTGAACCAGATTCCGGCGCTCGGTAGTCAAAATCAGAATACCGGTAAGCCGGCCGGCCATTTCTTTGGTGTTCATGTTGATGTGCACATTCATATTGGGCATCATCTGGAGCATGGTTTTGGAGATAAAAACTGTCGTAACACCATCCACGTTGGCATAGCGCTCCATCAGGCTTTTTTGTCCCATGACCAGGCTGCTAAGCAGGCAGGCAAGGGTTATCATTACGATGCGTTTCGTTTTCATAAGAAGGGTTATTTTGTCAGTTTGGATAATTGCTTGTTGACCGTTTGTTCTGTTTTATCAATACGGATATTGGCACAATACAGCGTTTGATAACCTCTGTTTAGCTTTTCTGCCATCAGTTGGACGGCTTTGTCGGCTTCTATGGCTGCCATGGCCGGATTGGTGAATGTATCGGTGTGGTGCCTGTCGATGGGTGTGTTGTTTAGTTTGGATAATCCGATCGTGAACAGGAGTAATAAGCTGGCTGCGGCGGCAGTGGTCCACATCCAGGAAGATCTCATCAATGACGTTGACTGTTTGTGAGTCATTATGTCGTCCGTTTTGGCAGACACTGTGTCGATCGTGCGCTCCAACCTTTCAAGCATACCCTCTGGAAGGTCCAGTTCTTCTGTGTTATAACAAGCCAAAAAACTTCTTTTATCCCCCAGCATGTCAGCAGGAACATCCTCAGCGTCAAAGAAGGCTTTCAGAGCCTTTTCGTCTTCCAGGCTGGTGTTGCCCTCATAGAAGGCCTCCAGCAATTGTTTATAAGCAGTTATATTCATAGTGATGATGGGCATTTAATTGTTCTCGAATCGTTTTTCTGGCTCTGGAGAGCAAGACCCTGATGTTGACGGCTGTCAGGCCTGTAATTTGTTCAATCTCTTCCATGGAGCACTCATCCATGTGTCTGAGTTTCATGACCAGTTGTTGTGTCGCTGGCAATCCCTCCATCAACTGTTGGACCAGTTCAAGCGTGTGCTTGTTTTCCAAACTTTCCAGGGGCGTTTCCTGGGTAGATCGCTCGTGTTTGACCGGATCGAAGGAAACAACCTGGTGCTGGGCGGAGCGCAACACATCCATGCACCGATTTTTGACCATCACAACACAAAACGACGCTGGATTTTGCATCAATGGAAGTTCGTCGCGTTTTTCCCACAGTTTCGCGTACGTCTCCTGCACCACGTCTTCCGCATCGGCTTTGTTCTCCAGCAGGTGGAAAGCAATGCGATAGAGCTTTTTGTGATAAGGCAAGTACAGAGACTTGAAGGTGGCTGCGTCCATTTGGCTAAACCGGTTTTCTATATGGAAGACGATTGAGGTTCCGGCTTGTTACAAAGTAACCATATTTTCTCTTTCTTTGTATAAACAATCGTGAATTGAACTAAGCCCCTATTCTATGCGCAGTTTTGCTTCTGACAATAACTCGGGTGTCCATCCAGCCGTGATGGAGGCTCTTTTGCACGCCAACACGGGACATGCCATTGGTTATGGAAACGATCCATGGACGGAAGCTACCGACCGTTTGTTCAAAGAAACCTTCGGTGAAACGTGTGAATCGTATTATGTGTTTAACGGAACAGGTAGCAACATCATTGCACTACAGTTGATGACCCGGCCTTATCACGCCATACTCTGTGCCGAGACCGCTCATGTTTTTGTAGACGAATGTGGAGGCCCGGTCAAGAGTACTGGCTGCCAATTGATGCCCATTAAAACCCCTGATGGCAAGTTGACCCCCGAAGGTATCCGACATCGGTTGCATGGATTCAATGATCAGCATCACTCGCAACCCGGCGTGATTTACTTGTCACAATGTACGGAACTGGGCACAGTGTATACGGTAGAAGAACTGCTGGCTATCACGGAACTGGCTCACAGCTGCGGTATGTACGTACACATGGATGGTGCCAGACTGGCTAATGCCGCTGCTTATCTGGGCGTCTCCCTGAAAGCCCTTACAACCGATTGTGGCATCGATGTGCTCAGCTTCGGGGGTACGAAAAATGGGTTGATGATGGGTGAGAGCGTGGTGATTATCAATCCTGCCTTGATTCAGGAGGCAAAGTACATCCGCAAACAGTCGGCTCAACTGGCCTCCAAGATGCGCTATCTGGCCTGTCAATTCAGCGTATACCTGCGTCATGATTTTTGGTTGAACAACGCCAGGCATGCCAACACGATGGCTCAAAAGCTTTACCATGGCCTGAAGTCGATACCTGGGGTGACGTTTACGCAGAAGGTGGAAACCAACGCGCTATTTTTAGTTATGCCGAAAGCCTTGATTGAGGCCCTTCAAACCAAGTGGTTTTTTTATTTTTGGAATGAAGATTTGGGCGAAATACGCCTGGTAACCTCATTTGACACCACGGATGAGGATGTGGAAGCGTTGTTGGATACGGTTAGAAAGGCAGTCCGATAAGATGAAAAGAACCTTTGTTTCCTGTTTGATTTGGTGGCTGACCTTTCCCTTGCTGGCATCTACCGGCGGATGGACGGAATCCTTTGAGAGCGGTTTACCCTCAACGGCCCCTTCAACAACGACTCAAGTGGTATTGACCACAGGATCCTGGACCCTTAACCAAGTCTACGGAAAAACGGACAATGGCAGTATGAGGGCCTGTATGACACAGACTGGTGCCATGTTGCAGCTTCCATCCCTGGACAAACCCACCACACTCAGTTTTCAACACCGTAGCAGCGGTAATTACAAGGTGCTGATCGTGGAAAAATCCACCGATGGGGGTAGTGACTGGACGGAAATCGGCAGGGTCAACGTAGGGTCGGCATCGTCGTATGGCAGTGCTTCCATGGCTGTCAATGAGCCTGGCACCAACAATACGTTGATACGCTTTGTCTGTCAGTCCCCCACCATTTACCTGGACAATGTCACGGTGTCGCTGTCTACCATGGGTGATGAGCCTACCATACCGGCCACGGTGCAAGTTTTGGACAGTACAGGTACCTCTGTGAGATTACGCATCAGCGGAGGCGACGGTGACGGACGCTTGGTGGCCTATTCCAAAACCGGATCGGTGACCTGGCAACCAATTGACGGTACATCCTATTTCGCTCATCCGGTAGCCGTGGATGCAGTGACGACGGCTTTTGTCTCCCTTGAAGATGATACCGTGGAGGTGACCGGTCTTGAACCTGGTGAAACCTATCATGTTGCCGTGTTTGAATATAATGGTATGGGAGTCAATTCTAACTACCTGACAAGCAAGGTGGCGCGTCTCGTTGTGCGTACGTTGGAAGTGCCCAGTCTGCTGGTTTCAGCGGGGCAGATAGACTTTGGCAGCCACAAGGTCGGAACAAGTGTATACCGTCGATTATCCCTGTCTGGCCGTTTCCTGCAACCCATGAGCATCAACTCCATCTGGATGCTCACACATGAGCCATTTTCCTTGTCGCTGTCGCAGGCAGGTCCTTATACCGCAGCACTGGAACTGCCTTTTGAGGCCCCTACCTTGGATACCCTCAGCGTATTTCTCCGTTTTCAGCCGACAGCGTTGGTAACCAGTGAAGATAGCTTGATTCTTTTCGGAGGCGCTGCTCAGGTTAAGGTGCATTTGAGGGGTTCGGGCTCCAATACCGATGCCCGCCTATGGTATAT
Organism: Bacteroidales bacterium; assembly: GCA_003506275.1. Taxonomy (GTDB): domain Bacteria; phylum Bacteroidota; class Bacteroidia; order Bacteroidales; family UBA1402; genus UBA8389. The sequence goes on from DOBD01000270.1 coordinate 4,237, forward strand.
TTCACCAGATGGAAACGATGCCGGAAACGGTTCATTCGATGCACCCTGGTACAACCTTCAAGTGGCCGTCGATTCGGCCAGGGCTGGTGACACCATTGTTTGTCGGGGTGGTATCTATTACCCGACGTTCAAGAAAGATGGTCATAATACGACGGTCAGGCTGGCCACTTCCGGTTCGGCAACCAAGCGCATCAGTATTGTCAATTACCCGGACGAACAGCCTGTGTTTAATTTTATGCACCAGCCCAAGAAGTTGGGAATCAGAGGTGTGCTGATGACTGGGGATTACTGGTTCCTGAGAGGTTTGCACATCACCGAAGCTGGGGACAATGGAATCAAACTGGAGGGCAATCACAACCGCATAGAGCGTTGCACATTCAGTTACAACGATGATACCGGCCTTCAGTTGGGTTTTGGACATGATTTTTCGACGTCCGGTTTTGGTTCGTCCAATGATGGCAGCCATTGTGCCTGGAACGATATCATCGATTGTGATTCATACTTGAACTGCGATGCCGACAACTTTGGCAGCGATGCGGACGGTTTCGCCTGCAAGATGCATAATGGCAAGGGCAACCGTTTTATCCGTTGCAGGGCCTGGGACAATGCCGACGATGCCTGGGATCTGTACGAAACCGACTATCCTGTTTACATCCTGGAATGTTGGGCCTGGGGGTCGGGAAGGGCCGAAAACTTTGATTGGGTACAGGCATCCGGCTCATTCCAGGGCAATGGCAATGGCATCAAATTGGGCGGCAATGGTACGGGTGGATCATCAAAAGGAAAGCACGTGGTATACAATACGGTGGCTTTCAACTGCAATAAAACCGGTTCGGTCAAGGGGTTTGACCAAAACAGCCACGGTGACGGGGTCTTGGTGGTCAATTGCCTGGGTTTTGGCAACGGCAAGGATTTTATGTTTGAGAAAAACAGTTACCAGTGTGAGTACTATAACAACGTTTGTTTTGGAGAAATAGAGATAGCAGCAGGCAGTCTGAACAGCCACAACGCCATGTTGTCAACCTCGGATGAAGCCTGGACCGCAACGCTGAATGGTTTCACCCTGAACGACTATGAAAGCCTGACGGAATCTGATGCCAAGGCTCCCAGAGGCCTGGATGGAAGTTTGCCACCTCGGTTTGCACGCCTCAAGTCGGGCAGTGTCTTGCTGGATAAAGGCCGCAACCTGCCCATGCCATTTCTGGACGAATTTCCCTTTCTGGCTCAACCAATTTACGGAAATGCCAGGGATCTGGGCCCTTACGAACGACAGGAAGGTGGTTTGTTGGGTAATCAAGTTGTGCCGGATCGAAGCACTGAGTGTCGGTTGGCTGTGACTGTGTCCACTCATAATCAGGCTGTTGTGCACTTCAACCTACAGGATGCAGGCAGGGTGGTGGTGAGTTTATACGATGTGCAAGGTCGATTGGCCCGCACCGTTGCCGTGTTGAANNGTCCATTTCAACATGCAGAAGACAGGCAGGGTTGTGGTGAGTGTGTACGACGTGCAGGGCCGCTTGATGCGCACTGTGGCCGTGTTGAAGGCTGAGGCCGGTTTGCGATACGCGCTGCCATTTGACGTGTCAGGACTGACCGCCGGTTGGTACGTATGTCGCTTGACTGTTGATGGTAAGCAGTTGACAACCAAGCTTATGCTTCCTTGAGGTTGACAAGCCTGAGGATGTCTGCACCGTACTGGTCCAATTTCTTTTTTCCCACGCCCTTTACCCGTTTCAACTGTTCCAGGTTGCGAGGTAACAAGTTGGCTATGGCTATCAAGGTTTTACTAGGCAAGATGAGGTAGGGAGGCAGGTGGCGCTGGGCTGCTTGCTGATCACGCCATTGTTTCAATCGCAGATACACATCAGGGTGCAACTGCGTCTCTGTCCAGGCGGCTTCCTGGTCGGCAAGGGCTTGTTTTCTGGCAGCCATACCTTTGTCCAGACTAGCCGTAGCCCTGGCTCTCAGGTATGGCTCTCGCTGGAAGCCGGTGTCAATGGTCGACAGGCAGGCCTTTTTCAGCTGCCATTCCTGACGCCACCTGTCAAGGCTTTCGGTCAGGCTTTTTTTGACGGCTTTGTTGTCTGTCTCCAATAACAAGACCGTAGTGCTTTGTTGCAGTAACGTATCCAGGGTGGCATTGTAGTACGTGCAGGCTTTGACCAGACGCTCCTGCAAGTGATGATTGAGCGAAAGATCGGGCTGTTCGTCAAACAGGCGCTTCAATTGACGACTGAATACCGTGGCTACATCAATCAAGTCCTTACGGCAGGCCTTTTTCAGATTGACCAACTTTTCAAGTTCCATGCCTGGAAGGGCTGACAGATGCTCACGTACTCCTTTTTCCAGGTTGTCGAGCGTTCGGTGAAGGGGCCAGAAATCGTTTAATTCAACCAGCAGGTTATACTCGAATTGCTGAGTCAGGGTGGACAACAGATTCCTATCAGGGCGTTGTACGGCCATTTCCTGCATGAATCCTTCAATGGCCAGGTCTCCCTTCAAGCACCGTTGGTCAATGCGCGAGGTGAGCACCAAGCCTTCAAGCGTACGGCAACGACTCATGGCTACGTAAACCTGACCATGAGCGAAGGCCGCTCCGGCGTCGATGACTGCGTTGTCGAAGGTCAAACCCTGGCTTTTGTGGATGGTGATGGCCCAGGCTGGCTTCAGGGGCAACTGGGTAAATGTGCCCAGCAAGGTTTCACAAATTTCTTCCGTTTGTTCATCAACGGTGTAGGCGTAATTATGCCATTCGATCGGACCTGTGAGGATGGGTTCGTCGTCACCCGGACACTGTACCTCGACCAGGCCCTCTTCAATGTGGGTAATGAGGCCGATTTTGCCGTTGTAATACCTTTTTTCCCTGGAGGCGTCGTTCTTGACAAACATGACTTGGGCCCCCGGCTTCAATAGCAGGTGGGGTTCATTGGGGTACGAAAGAGGAGGGAAGTCGCCACTCACTTCGGCTTCGAATACGCAGCCCGGTTTGTCGATGCTGTTCATGCGCTCGGTGTTGATGCGGAGTGCTTGTTGGTTGTGAGTCGTCAAGGTGATGTAACCTGAAGCCAGATCGGGCTTGAAATCGGGTTGATAACGGCTGTTCAACAGGTTGATGGTCGTTTTGTCCAATTTATTCTCGCGAATGCTGTTCAACAGGTTGATGAAAGTGCTATCTCGCTGTCTGTAAATATGTTCCAGCTCGATGCATACAAACCCTGTTTTGCGAAGGGCCTTGCTACTGAAGAAATAAGGGGATTCGTAGTGGTTTTTCAATATCTCCCAGTCCGTATCCTTCACAACGGGCGCTAATTGGTGCAAATCGCCGATCATCAGGAGTTGGACGCCCCCAAAGGGTTTGTTGCGCCAACGAAAACGGCGGAGTACCTTATCGATGGCGTCCAACAGGTCGGCCCTGACCATGCTGATTTCATCAATGACCAGGAGGTCGAGGCTGCGGATGATGTTGACCTTGTCTCGGTTGAACCGGTTGATCAGTCGTTGATCCGGAGACCCTGCCGATTGACCATGAGCTTCCAGCACCTGAGGCCCAAAGGGGAGTTGAAAGAAAGAATGAATGGTCACACCGCCAGCATTGATAGCGGCCACCCCTGTGGGAGCTGTGACGATCATTCGTTTGGCGTGTTCGGCCTTGAGGTGGTGCAAGAACGTGGTTTTCCCTGTAC
>DOBD01000208.1 GCA_003506275.1 Bacteroidales bacterium
TGTCGGGCAGGTTGTCGTTGCCTATGGCCTTGCGCAGGTGTTGTCCAAAGGGTTCAAGCACGGGAAAGATGATGCGACCATAGGTGCTCTGCACGGTATAGCCTTCCACAAAGTCAAACAGACCATCGGGGTAACCTTGTTGTTTGGTGTTGAGCCTATCCATACCCATCACCTTGAGTAGCAGGGTGTTCTTGACAGCCCCTTCGGTGAGGTAGGTCAGGCCGGTGCCCACGGAATCGTTCTGGTAGACGATGTTCAGCTTGAAGTCGTCCGATTTGAGGTTATAGGCGTCTCCCAGGGTATAGACGTTTTTCATCATCAGATCCCAGGTAGGACTGGTCGGCGCCTGACTGGTTCCTTTCAGTAGCTTGACAAACAGGGTTTTGGGGGTCTCGATGCCGTCGGTGGAAAACTCGCCTACCTGATAGGTCTGACCGTTGCGGGTGTATTCGAAGGCTACGGCCAGGATTTCATCGCTGTTCAGGGCTCGTTTGAGCGTGATGTACCCCAGGGCTTTGTTCAGGGTGTATTCGGTGGGATTGAGGCGCATGGCACTTTCCAGGCGTTCGAAATCGTTACCCACCGTGATATCGTAGGCAGCCAGGGGAGCCAGGGTTGGATTGACTTGGTTGAAGGTCCTGGCGCCGCTGTATTGGGTGAGCAATTCGGTATACAGGCTATTGGTCTGGTTGGAGGGCACAGACAGGCCGGAGGGCTGCCAGTGGGCATTGCTGATTGCGGTAGGTTCGGCCATGTCGGCAAAGGCCAGGATGTTGCGGGCGTTTTCCAGGTTGTCCAGTACGCCTGTCTTATTGGTGACCCAGACCTCCACCTTGGTGATGGTGATGCCTGAGGCAATATACGGCAGCTTGCTCATCCAGGTATCGTAATGATCCCTGAAATAGTGAGACAGGAAGAAGTGCCGGTTTTCGTCGTATTGGTCGACGGTCAGTTCAAAGGGCCGGGTCTGTACGCCTCCCTCCAGGTTGACGGAACGGGTTTGGGCGTTTTGTTGGGATACAACGGCGGCCACAGCCAGTTTGCCAAATTGTAGTTCGGTCTTGACACCAAACAGGGAGGTTCCGCCGGTGATCAGGGANNTGCTCACGTTACCGGCCTCCAGGTTCTTGATGATTTCGTCTTCCTTACCGTCGTACCGCAGCTTGATGGACTTGGCGTCGTAATCGAACGTGGCTTCGGTGTCGTAATTCATGTTGACGTCGATCTTGTCGCCCACCTTGCCGTTGACGCTCATCTGAATCTGGGGGTCAAAATCGAAAGAGGTTTTGTTGCGGGCGTTTTCAGACAGGGAGGGGTTATCAACTTTGTTGGTCCGCACGCTGAATTTGGTTTCGATGGATCCTTGTGTTCGGAGGCGCACCCCCCCTTCTCCGAAAATCTTGTCGCCCAGCCCCAGGTCGAATTGCATGTCGGTAAGGGAGAAGTTGTCCTTCTTGCCGCTGTGGTCCATGCGGTTTTTTTCTTTCCAATAGGCGGCTGCCGATTGTTGTTGCTGGTAGGCGCTGTATTCTTCGGCGGTCAGGTTGATGGGGGTACCGATGGAGGTGTCACCCAACCGGGTAATCAGGGTGTAATAACCTGTCTCGGGGTCGTATTCAATGGTGGTTCTGACGTTGGTCGGGTCTTTCAGGTCGATGGGTGGGTTGGCGGTCACATCGTCCATCGTCTCGGGTACGGTTTTGGATACCGGATGGCGTTTTTGATCCCCTGGTGCCGCCACGGTGGTGGTAGATGCCGGTGTCGCCGTAGTGGACGCTGGAACCGTAGTGGTGGCTGGAGTCGTCGCGGTAGTTGACACGGGTGTCGCTGTCGCTGCCTGGGGCATCGATGCCGAATAAGCACGGTAACCGCCCAATAGGACGACCAGCAACACACTCAGTATGAGGGGAAAGCGCTTCAACGGTTTCAGAGCATTTTTAAGGCCGCTTTGATCACCTGTTCGACGGGGAGTTCGGGATTGTCGCCCAACAACTTATTGACCACCTTTTGAGAGGCTGATAAAGGAAAACCCAGCATTTGCAGGGCGGCCAGCGCTTCCGAGCGGACCTGTTGGGAGGCGTTGCCAACCAGGCCAAGGGTACCTGAAACGGTGGTGGTTTTCTGTATTTTATCCTTGAGGTCTACCAGGATACGTTGAGCGGTTTTGTTACCGATGCCTTTGACAGATTGAAGCGCGACCACTTGTTCGGTCGCAATGACCTGTTTGAGCTCCTCAACGGTCAGGGAAGACAGGATCATCCTGGCCGTATTGGCGCCTACGCCGGATACGCCGATNNAGAGGAAGAGGTCGCGTTCCTCCTTGCGGGCGAACCCGAAGAGTTGGTAGGCGTCTTCGCGAATGGCTTCGTAGATGTACAACTGACATTCGTTCTGATGTTGAATGGAGGCGTAGGTGTTCAAACTGATATTGACCAGGTAGCCCATGCCGTGGTTGTCGAGCACGACGGCGGTTGGAGTCAGGGTACTGACGGATCCTTTGATGTATTCGATCATGTTGACTATTCCTTGAGAGGCCGGCGCACGATGCCGGCTTCTTATTAACGAAGAATGGTGTAAAAACGTATACAAGCGCCCTAAAAAGGGGCTTTGGAGGGGCATTTTTCACCCTTTTACACAGGGTTTCAAGGGACTGTGGTATAANNGCTTTGGAGGGTTATTTTTCATCTTTAGACACAGGGTTTCAGGGTGCTGTGGTTTAAATCAAAAAAAATGTGAAACAATGCCTCTATTTTGTACAATAAAACGCCCTCATTTCTGTTTTATCAGTAAACTCAATTGATGGTATGCATGTAACAGCTCTACTCATTTTTCTTATCGCTTTTGTCGTTTCGCTGATAGCCATTCCGAGCATCATTAAAGTAGCCAAGGAGAAGTCTTTATTCGACAAGCCGATAGAAAACCGGAAGATTCACACGGGCAGCATCCCCAACCTGGGAGGTGTCGCCATTTTCCTGGGTTTTTACTTCAGTGTGTTGATGTTTCGCATCCTTTGCGATTCCACCGAATTGAGTGCCTTGTGCGCAGCTTCGGTGTTGTTGTTTTTTGTCGCCCTCAAGGATGACCTTATCAGCACAGCGCCCAGGATCCGTTTGTTTTACCAGTTTGTCATTGCCCTCATCATTGTGTGGGTCGGTGGCATCTATTTTGAGAACATTCCGTTTTTTGAAGCCGACCATCCATTGTCGCGCGTGACCAATATGATAGCCTCGCTGGTATTCATCGTGGCCATCATCAATGCGTTCAACTTTATCGATGGTATCGACGGACTGGCAGGTTCGCTGGCTGTTTTCGGCCTGCTGGTCTTTGGGTTTGTGTTTTACGAATACGGGGAACTCTCCTACTCCTACCTGGCGCTGGCCATGGCTGGCAGTACGCTAGGCTTCCTGCTGTTCAACATTCATCCGGCCAAAATTTTCATGGGTGATATTGGCTCGATGTTGCTGGGGGTTTTCATGGCTGTCCTGGCCATCAAGCTGTCCAACCTGGAGCCGCTCCGACTGGGCTTGATTCCCATTCGTCACCCGGCCAGCTTGTCGATGGCCATCTTGATCATCCCCATCATGGACATGCTCACGGTCATTGTCATCCGTCTTTACTTACGGTTATCGCCGTTTAACGCGGATAAGCGTCACACGCACCACCGCTTGTTGGGGCTGGGCCTTAGCCAGCACGGTGTCACCTTATCCCTGCTCCTGTTCAACGCCTTCATGGTACTCATGGCGTTGCTGATGGGCGGTTTGGACTCCTGGCTCTGTGCCTCCATCCTGGTGGCGTTGAGCATCCTCTTCCAGGTGATTTTGATTTGGGTTTATCTGAGAAAAGTCAACGCCAATTCAGAAAAAGAAATCGCTTAGAATATCGCTTAGAATAAGGCGGAAACCTTTCGGATTTCCATAAGACGTTTGCTCAACGTGTCGTCTTTCTGCGCCATGTGAAGGTTGTAATCTGTCAGCGCTGCAGTTCCAAACAACCCATAATAAACGGGCCGGTGGCTTTTCCGTCGTTGTCGCGGATGCGTTCGTTGATGTAGTAGTCGTAACTGCCGTCCCTGTAGGGGTTGCCACCCAAACCGGCTACGGCGCAGCACTGCGTCAACGAAACGCGGTGCTTGCCATCCAGCACCAGGAGGTGTTTCATCAGGCCGTTGTAGGCATCCAGCGCTTTGGCCCGCCATTTTTTGGGTAGGTAGCCCTTATTGACGGCCTTGGCGTAAAAATACATCATCATACTGGAAACGGAGGCTTCCAGGTAGTTGCCTTCACGTCCGCCTTGATCGACCACCTGGTACCAGAGACCTGATTCAGGATCCTGGTAGGCCGCCATGCCTTCGGCCAGGGTTTTAACCAGAGCCAGCACTTCGCCACGTCGCGGGTGATCGACGGGGATGTAATCAAGGTTGTCCACCAAGGCCATGGCGTACCAGCCGATGCTACGTCCCCAAAAATTAGGCGAGCGACCGGTGAGGCTGTCGGCCCAGCGTTGGGAACGGCTTTCGTCCCAGGCGTGGTAAAAAAGGCCCTTGTCTGCATCGTAGGTATGTTTGGCTACGGTGACCAGTTGATGGATGGCTTCATCAACCAAATCCGGCCTGTTATACCTGACGCCGTATTCGCTCAGGAAGGGCGAAGCCATGTACAGACCATCCAGCCACATCTGATGCGTGTAGATTTTCTTGTGCCAGAACCCCCCATCGCTGGTTCTGGGATGGGCGTCAAACTGCTTGAGCAGGGTATCCATGGCCATCCGGAAGCGGGGCTCCCCGGTCGCATCGGACAAATAAAACAGCACCTTGCCGGCGTTGATAAAATCCAGGTTGTAGTCGCTGCGTTTGTACAGGTGGATGGATCCATCTTCGCCAATGATGCTGTCGCCCCACTGGTAAACATAGTCGTAGTACCGCTGGTCATCGGTGGCCTTCCACAGTTTGAGGAAGGCTACGCCACCCAGGCCTTGCGTATAGCCGAAATACAAGCGTTTGCCGTGGTCGAATTGATACAACTGGGGGAAACGCTCCATTTCCGATTCGGCCATCCGGATGGAAAGGGGCTTGAAGCTGCATTGGGCTGTCAATAAGCCCAACGTCAGCAGGCCTATCACCATCAGGGTCCGGGAAAACAAGCGTTTCATGGCGTCGTTATCGAAAGGTTCCAGGGCACAAAGTAGCCACCATCGAGGATTTTGGTGCGAATAGTGGCTGAATCTGCCGCCTCGTATTTGGGGGTGACCCTGTCGGCCACGATGCCGTAATCGTTCCAGCGTTTGGCAACACGGATCAACGCCGGGTAGATCTTGCCTTCACAGGGGAACTCCAGCAACATTTCGTCCATGATGGCCAGGTCGTTGTATTTCATGGCTGCAGCGTAGTCAGGAGCTGACACCACGGTTCTGAAAGATCGATTGGCCAGGGCAAACGTGCCACGAATCCCCACGTTGTAGTATTTACGGGTGCCCAAGGCCGTGGATCCTGTCCAATCGTCGGTGAATCCTGCCCAGGTAACCCCGCCGGTGGGGAACTTGCCCCCCACTCCACCATTGATCAGGGCGGCGGCTTCTTCAAAGCGCCCCAGGTTGTTCAAGGCCTCGGCCAGCATGAAGTGGTATTCGGAAGCCCGGTAGATGTAGATGTGTACATCATCCTGGTAGGGATAGGTACGGCGGTTGGCGTTGGGCCTAAACTTACAAATGTAATAGCGACCTTGGTTGTCCTGTTTGAAGGTGACACCCATCCTTGTTTCTGTGCCTGAACCCTTAGGGTTGAAAACGTTGTCATCGAATCGTTCCCTACCCTTTTCGGAGGGTCGCAACAGGTATTCGTTGGGGTATTCGGTACCGAATACCCCAACGAANNGCCGACACGGCTTCGCGGGGATAGGGAGAGGTGTAGTTCCAGATGGTTGCGTAGTTGCCGTTAAGAGTCACGTTGCGTATCCAGGGAGTGGCATCGGAGGTTGAAGAGGAAATTTGCGCATTCAACGCCTTGAAAAGGGTGTTGGCTGCTTCCTGGTAATCGCCCGACCACAGGCAGAGTTCTGCCCAGAGGCCATCGTAATCGGGTGTCATGTAATCCCAGTAGCGGTATTGGCTGTTGGCCAGGTCGGTTTCCGGGTCCAACCATTCGTACCAGGAAAAGGCAAGGCTGCCATCCACGCCGTCTATCCCTTGCGTGAGGAGGGTTTTGCAAGAGGCCACCACCTGGTCCAGGTTTTGAAGCTCAAACCGCGTGGTATCGCTCAGGTCCATGATTTTGACCATGGGGTCGTCAAACCAGAGGGCTTGGCCGTAGATCTTGGCGATGGTCAGGTACATCCAGGCCTTGATCCGGATGGCTGAGCTAAGGAGGCAGTTGTAGTGTTCAGGGTTGATGGATTCCTCGTAGTCGCGTTTATAGTCCTGCATGTTGGCCAGGTAGTCGTTGCAGGCGATGACCACGTCGTAATAGCCGGCGGGATCGGCGTAGCTGTTGCCGGCCAGATCATCCACGTACCGGTAAATGGCAATGAGGTCTGAAGGGGTGTTGGCTGTCGGTTCGAGCAACTCTCCCCTGGTGTCGGTCAGGTAAATGGCCTTGTCACCGATGGGNNCTGCATCTTGGTAATGATACCCAAATAGCCTGTATACATTTCGGTGGTGGTATCAATGTAGTCATCCCCTTTGAGGACATCATCCGTTTCGGGTTCAAAAAAATCCGAGCAGGCAGTCAGGCTCAATGTGACTATCAGCAACAAGCTGATGGGTTTGAATAGGGTCTTCATCGTGCTTAAAATTTCAGGTTAACACCCACTTTGATGGTTTTGGGTTGAGGNNCAACCCCCTGCAGGGCGTCGCTGTAGGAATAGGAGAATTCAGGATCGAGCCCCAGGTAATTGGTCAGGGTGAACAGGTTTTGACCGGAAACGTAGATCATTCCGGACTGGAAGAGTTGCCAGAGTGGGTTCTTGAACGTATAACTCAGGGTGATGTCACGTACCTTCAGGTAGGAAGCGTCTTCAATCCAACGGTCAGAAACGTCGTTGTTACCCACGGGATCGCCCCAGACTGCCCTGGGCATGTCGGTTTCCTGCTCTTCCATGGTCCAGCGGCGCATCACGGCCTTACTTTGATTGCCGAAACCGGCGGCACTTTCCAGGCGGCGTCTGACAGCGTTGTAGGCTTCGTTGCCCCAGGAGAAGGCCAGGTTGATATCCAGCGCCAGTCCTTTGTAGGCAAACCGGTTGTACAGTCCTCCGAACAAATCGGGCGTGGCCGAACCCAGCAATACCTTGTCTTTGTCGTTTATGATGTGGTCGCCGTTTTGGTCGATGTAACGCACATCACCGGCAGCGTACGCCAGACCGTTCAGGTTGGTCAAGGCGGCATCGTTTGCTTCTGAGGTAGAGGCAAAGACACCATCGGTCTGGTAACCATAGAAGCTGTAGGGTTGTGCCCCTACCCTGGTCACCAGTTGAGCGCCGTCGGTCAAGGTCAATACGGTTTCCTGACGATTACCCAGGGATTTGACGCTGTTGTTGAGGGTGGCCACGTTGCCGCCCACTACCCAGGAAAAGGACGGGGTCATGACCGGTGTGAATTGAACACTGGCTTCGATACCGTCGGATGAAAGAGCCGCATCGTTGGTGTAATACAGACCGGTGCCGTAGACCGAGGAGTTGGGACTGATCATCAACACATCGCTGGCTTGGGTATTGTAGTAACCCACAGCCACATCCAGGCGGTTTCTGAACAAGGCCGCATCGACACCCAGGTTAAACTCCCGGTTTTCTTCCCATTTGAGGTTGGTGTTGGGCACGTTGGCCCTGATGATACCGGCTATGCCTTGATAAGGCTGGCTGGTGTAGTAATACTTGCCGTAGTTGGAGGAGAAGCGGCTGTTGCCGGTCAACCCATAATCCGCCTTGATGTTCAACGCGTTGATACCTTTGACCGACGAGAGCAGGGCGGTATTTTTCGCCATCAACGTGAATCCCAGCGAGGGGAAAAAACCAAACCGGGGTGCATCGGAACCGGTGGATGAAGCACCATCAACCGAAAGGTTAAGGGATGTCTTCAAGAGGTTGTCGTAGGTATGGTCGAGGTGGGCATAGTAGTTCATCCAGGACCAGACGTCCACGTAACCGAAGAAATAGCGACCGATGTTGTTGACATCTCCCAGGGTTTGGTAGAAGTCATTGGGGGTATTTCTACCCGATCCGGCATCGAATTCGTTGTGTGTCATCATCATTTGCGCACCGGCTAAGGCCTTCAGGGCGTGCTTGTCGTTTAATGATTTGTTATAAAGAGCGTTGAGGCCGTAATACTGATTGAAGGTTTCGGCCACTCCTACCTTGACCAGGTTGGTGGCCGTTCCGAAACGGTCGGATTGAGGCATGATTTCCTGGTTGTTCACACCAGGAACAAAAAGGCCTTCCTGATCGTAGTTGTAGTATAAGCCCAGGTTAGCGGCCAGCGTAAGGTGCTGGGTGGGTTTATAGGTCAGGGAAACCTTGGCGTTGACATCGTATTGCCTGTTGTCAGCGTTGAGGATGTTGACAATGGCCAGGGGATTGCTCGAGGCAAAGTCCATGTTGGTGGTGGCACCGTAGTTGTAATTGGCAAAGGCATCCAGTTCGTTACCCTGGATATCGTGCTTGTAGGGGCTAAGGATGGGGGCCTTACCCAGGGCAGCCAACAGAGGATTGGTGGCGGCCAGCATGCCTTGTTCCTGGTAATCACCGGACAAATAGGCCAAGCCTATCGTTGTGGTGATTTCCACAGTCTTGCTTACCAGCACGTTGGTGTTCAGCTGTGTGTGGTAGCGGGTGGAGGAGGTATTCAGCAGGGTGCCGTTGTTCCTCAGGTAACCCAGCGACAGGTCGTATTTGGCAATGGCGTCGCCACCTTCCACCCTGAACAGATGGTCGGTCACCAGGCTGTTCGACAGGATGGTGCCTTGCCAGTCGGTGTTGTGGTCGTAGAGGTAGGCGTACATGTTGTTCGGATCGGTCAGGAAGGGAAAGTCAGAAAAGAAGACTTCCATGTTGTCGTAGTAGGTCATACCCACGTCTGACAGGTACGATTTGTAGGCCTTGGTGTCCAGCAGCGGCAAGCGTTTGTTGTTCCAGTTCATACCCACTTGTCCGTAATAACTGATTTTGGTGTTGAGGTCGTCTGAAGCGGCACCGTCGGTCTCGATCAGCAGGACTCCGTTGGCTCCCAACGAGCCGTACAGAGAAGCCTCAGCGCCTTTAAGCAGGGTCACATCCTGTATGTCGTACACGTTGAGGGCCTGGAAGATGGAGCGGGAATACCCACTCAGCAACCTGGATTCGTTCTTGTCGGGCATGAAGGGTATGCCATTGAGAACCACCAAGGGTGCGTTGTCGGCCAAGAGGGAACGAAGCCCCCTCACGTTGAAGTAAGCGCCTTCTCCCGTCATGCCGCTTTTGTTGGTGACCAACAAACCAGGCACCTCACCCTGGAGGGCTTTATCCAAACTGAGGCTGCCTGCAAAGACGTCCTTTTTGGATAAACTCCTGGCCGTGAGGTTGTCGGGTAGTCCGGTCACCTTACGGTGAGGCAACAGGGCCGTTTGATTATACTTCAATTTGTCGTCGGGTATCAGGTACACCGTGAGGGTGGCCTTACCTTTGACAGGAACCTCTTGCTCGTAATACCCGGAAGCCCAAACGGTCAGGCTGCCTGCTTGTCGGGAATTGCTCACCTTGAAGGCGCCCTTGCTATCGGTGCGGACGCTTTCAGATCCGGAGAATCCGACGACGGCATCCACCACCGGTGTCTTATCCGGCCCCAGCACCACGCCTTCCACCACCTGAGCCATCAGGGTGCTCAGGGAAGCCAGGACGAAAACAACCCCTGTCAACAAGGCTCGTTTACAATCAGAAATGAAGTTACTTCTCATATACAGTGCTTTATTCCTATTAATAATTATTGATGGTTGGCCTTAGGCACCAGTGGTGAAAGGTCATTTTGGTGGCAGTACCAAAACCGGAAGAACCAATCGATAGTTTGACCGGGGCTGGATTGCCTTGGGCATCACCCGTCACGACGACGGTACCAATCTGCCCGCCATCCCTGTCGTAGTTGCCTTTCTTGCTGTGGGTAATCAAACCGGGGGTATCCAAGGCCTCCCGGTACCCTTCCGCATAACTGCCGGCACCTCTGTCATAATGGAACGTGGTGGCCGAACCCTAGGTAAACGTACCCATACTCACGTCGTTGAAACTGATCTCGACATCCAGGCCAAGGCTCTGCTTGAAACCCATGCTAAGGGTGTATTCACCGGGGGGTATTTTCCAGGGTCTGATGTCATAACCACCGTCGGAATTGGCTACCCGTTTGATGGGTACAAATTCCAGGTTGAAGACGTCGACTTCCGTATTAATAAAGGAATAAGTCAATACCCTGTTTTCGATGTTGGGCCAAACCCCGGGCAGTGGTGTCCAACCGGCCACATCAGTGACACATTCCTTGAACTCCAGGTTGGTGGCATTGAAATAGGCGGCCTTTTGCGTTTCCGAACAATTCTCGTAATAGTAGAAATAGTCCTTGAGGCGGTACATCAGGATGTTATTGGGTATTTTCATCCAGGTAACCTTGTAGGCTATCCCGTTGCTCATGCTGATGGGGTTTTCCGTATCCAGCAACTGCACCGTGGTTCGCCATTGACGGCCGTAGATGGAGGATATGTCGGTGTTGGCGCTCAAGTCGGCCGGTGTGTAGCGTTGGTTGAAAAAAGCGACCTCCAGAATCCAGTTTTTCATCAGATTGGTGTCTCTGGTCATGTCCCATTCGGTCAATTTAGCNNGTCATCCATGGCACCACGAATCACCTCATTGGAAGGCAACATGACGGTGGCGGTGAGGGATTCGGCCGTCAAATCAAAGCCTTTGGCATCAAAAAACGGATTGGAGATGATGAAAACAGAGTCGTACACCGTATTTCCCGTGTTGTCCACGCCAATGGGCTTACTGTTGGGTTTATCAAAGGTCAGTACGTTTTTTGCCATCACCATTTCCTTGAACAGGGAATAATCGTCTCCCAGGTTGTTGATGACATCATACAGGGACATCGGTGTCTTTATCAGGTGTTCCAATACGTAAATGTACCCGTCGCTGGTCTTGATGATTTCCTTCACCGGCACCTCGTTGAAACGGATATGGCTGATGTTGCCTGCCAGAGCTGCCGAATCCAGGGNNTCCACGTATTTGCCGTGCCACATCAGGATGCGTTCTCCGTCGTACAAATTGGACGGTGACAGGGCGATATCGGTCACCAGTGATTTAGCCAGAAAGGTCGCATTGGTGGTATCCTCCTGGGCAAACGTGGCGTCGTCGACCAGGAAGAGCGTGTGCAATTGATCCTTGGCGTTGATTTGCTCCAGGATACCCTGGTCGCGCAGAAAGGCGTACATCCCCGACAGGGAGTCCTGATCCTGCAGATAAGCTTCGGTTGTCACACTGACNNACTGACGATGGACACCTGCGTGTTGTTCATCTTGGTTTCTGTCGTATGGTAATGGTCGTCCCACGAAGCCTCGCAGGCACTGAACCCAACGGCGAACAACAGCGTCGCTGGTAAGAGGCCACCCATCCTGAGGAGGGTCTGTAACCGGTTTTTAGTATTCATAGTGGTCGTTGTTTAGCGATGGTGTTAAGGCTGTCCGGTAATGGGCGTGAAAATAATATTGTCCAATTGAATGCTGAACTTCGAATTGGTGCTGGCCGATGGATCCATCACCACCAGTTTGAACTGGTGACTGGACGTTGTGTTGAATTCAATCTCATCGTACAGGGTATATTCGTAAATATTGGCAATGGAGCTGGTCACCGTGGTATAGGGCGAAACGTTCCTGATGTTGTCACCGTCAAAACTGACTTTCATCAACCCACCGTTGCCGTCGGTCATGTTCTTCATGAACGCATGGTCGGACAGGTAAATAAAATTCAGGGTTACCTTGTATTTGCCTTTCACGAGGGTGGGTGTTTTCATGGCCACTGAGCCCATATAGCCCAGATTCAGGACGAGTCTGTCAAAGAACTGGGCCTTTTTTAAATTGGCCTTACAGGTCACATAGGTCAGGTAACTGTACGTGGTGCCACCGATGCCGGAAGCTGACACTTCCGTGGTATAGCAAGCGGCATCGCTGATATTCACCTTGGTCTCACTGCTGACAGCTTCGGTAGGCTGATAGATGTCTGATGGTACCAGGCTGCGGACTTCAGCGAAGTTGGCCAAATCCCAGACCACGGTGGCTTGTTGTGGTTCCCAGACCGGCAAATACCCGTCGATGGCATGGACATAGCCATTCTTGGCCATCACGTTGGATTGTTCCCTGTCAAAGCTGGCCTTGGTGCCCAGCAGGTTGATGGAATAGGGTTCAACCGCCAGGGAATCCCAGGTAATCATCAATACCTGGTCGGTTGCCTCGGTATCCCAAATAGCCGACGTATCCGAACCACTGAATGTCAAGAGCTTGTCAAGATCATAACTACCCTCCAGGAGGTGATAGGCCACGTATTGGTTGAGCGCATTGGTGGGAAGCGTCACATCGTCACCGGCTTGCAGGAGTTGTTTCAAGGCGTCATAGGAAGCGATGCCGTCCTGGGCGAAGGTGGCGTTGGATACGGCCAGGAGGGTGTACTGCCGTTGGGAAACCTGTGCCTGCCCANNCAGACGACTCAGGGAATCAGCCCATCCTGTTTTGATCAGGACTTCTGCAAAGAGGCTGTAGTCGGGGTTGTCGTTCATGCGGTCGAAAACGGTTTCCACCAGGGGCCGCATGGCATCCTGGAGCACATAAACGAGTCCGTTGGAGGTATGCAATCCCATTTTGACCACCCTGGCTTCCCCGTTAAGGATGGCTTGACCGGCATTGACCGAGTCGATGGTGATGCTGAGTTTGTCGCCGGAAAGGTTGGACACCCATGAGGCGNNCTGGACACTGATGGTATCGAGCATGGTATGGTACAACACCATGCTTCTGGCGTATTCCTTACCCAGGTCCTCGATTTGCGTCACGCCCATGCGTTGGTAAAAAGCCTGAACGGCTTCGTTCATCGGCACGAAGGCGGTAAAATCTTGATCGGCCTGGTTCAGGGCGTTGAACATATCGGCGTAGGTAAGCACCTTGACCCATTCGGTGTACTCCTCTTCAGCAGCCAAAAAACTGGCAATCGGATTTTCCTGGTACACCTGGTAGGTGCTGCCTTCGTACGGATCCTGGCAACCCGCTACGAGGAGTAGGACAACGACGAATAATGATGGTATGAGCGACTTCATGGGTAATTAATTTGTGGATTCGTTGGCATAATAGGGATTCTGCTTCAGCAGGGGATTCACTTGTGTTTCCGAATATGGAATGGGCATGAACCAGGCATGTTCGTTTTTCAGGACGGAACGGATCCATTGGGGGTTGGTGGTTTGGTTGGACGTCACCACCAGGTTGATGAACTGTTCCTTGTACTTGTATTCCTGGAGCCGACCAAACCGCAGGAGGTCGTACCAGCGTTTGCCTTCGGCCACAAACTCCATCTGGCGTTCGTGCAGGACATGCATCAACATATCCAATTCGTCCACTTCCGACGTGGTGACCACCAGTGCGGGTAAGGAGGCTCTGGTACGGAGTTGGTTGATGATGGCCAGTGCCGCATCCCAGTGGCCCTCGCCTTTCATTACCAGGGCTTCGGCCTTCATCAGCATGATTTCTGCCACCCGGTACAGGATAAAATTGGCGTCTTCGGCGTTACGCATGTTGTCCCTGTCGGCTACGTCCGTGCCTTTGTATTTCCAAACAAAGTAGTAGGCTGATTTGTCGTAGTCGGCCGGTGTGGCGCTGGTGTGAACATACGTTGCCATCAGGGTGCGACCCCAACGACCGTCCAAGGTGGGATCGGTGGCCATGACCAACGCGGTTTCGTCCTTGAAGTCTTGCATGGCGGTTTCGGTGAATTTGAGACGGGCGGCGGCATCGAGGGCAAAATAGCTGCCGAAGTTGTTGCGCTGACCATAGGTTTGATTGTCCCAGTTGAGTTCCAGGATGGATTCGTTGCTGTTGCCCGGGTAGAACATCTCAAACCAACGCAGGGGGTCTTGCATGAATACGGGTCTGAAGGCAGCCGTGGCCGTGAGGATGCTGTCGCTGTAAGCGATACAACGATCGTAGTCCTCGTCCCACAGACAAACATCAGCCATCAACGCATATAAGGCCCATTTGGTGGCCCTGCCCTTGGTCTGCCAGGTTTCTTCAAAGGTTTCCTTGGCTGCACCGCTGGCCAATGCGTTGAGCAGATCGTCCTTGATTTGGTCAACGATGGTTGCCTCATCCGATTTGGCCAGTACGTAGGAGGCTTCATCGGTCACGTAGGCTTCCAGCACCAGGGGTACTTCCTGGTAGTTGCGCACCAGTTGGAAGTAGCTGAAGGCCCTCAGGAAATAGGCTTCCACCAGGTGGGACCGCATCACGGCTTCGTGGTAGGTATCATCGATATCCTTGACTGCCGGTGCGTATTTCAACACCGAATTGGCCATGTTGATGATCTTGTAAAACACGCTGTAGTCACAAATGGGCTCTGTGGGCACCATGTTGAAATCCTGCAGGGGTGTGTCATCGTTGTTGTTGGAGTAGAGGGTGCCGCCGCGAAGCTCACCCCATCGGATCAGGGTGGGCACGGATTCCCTCATGTACAAGTAGCCGGAAGCCAGGACGGCTTCCACGTCTTCCTTGGATTTCCAGTATTTGCCGGTGACCTGTTCGTTGTTGGGCAACACTTCCAGCCAGTCGCTGCAAGCGGTCAACGAAAAAAACGAGGCAATCAGTAGTATGGGAAAGATTCGTTTCATGGTCGTATCCGTTAAAAGTTAAGATTGAAACCCAGCGAAACCCGCTTCGAACAGGGCGTCGTGGCGTTGTCCTTGACCAGGCTGGTGGCCGATCCAGGCAATGAGACTTCGGGATCCTGGCCGGTGTAGTTGGTCCAGGTAAACAGGTCGTAACCCGTGCAGAAAAGATTCAGACTATTGATACCAAATCGTTTGCAAAAATCACGCGGTACATTATAGGTGAGCGACAAGGTTTTGAGGCGTACAAAAGAGGCGTCTTCGACAAAGCGGTCGGAACCCAGATAGTTGTACCCCAACCCATACAGGGCCCTGGGGATGTCGGTATCGTCACCCTCGGAGCGCCAGCGCTTGAGCACGGCAGTACTTTGGTTGTTTGAACCATACATGCTTTCGAGTGACATACGGGCCGAGTTGATGACTTTCTGACCATAGCGTCCGTAGAAGAAGGCAGT
>DOBD01000230.1:0-13316 GCA_003506275.1 Bacteroidales bacterium
TTATGGAAGCCAGCCAGTGCCACCTGGCCGTCAGTCTGCATACGCCACAATCGGCGCAACGAGGAGCCTGGATGCCCTCAGAAAAAGCCTGGCCCCTGAAAGACATCGTTGCCTGGCTCAAAACCTGCGATTTCAGCGGTCAACGCCGTTTGTCGTTCGAGTACATTGTGTTCAAAGGCCTCAATGATAGTCATCAACATGCCGATCAACTCGCATCCTTATTAAAGGGGTTGCCATGCAGGATTAACCTGATTCGCTTTCACACCATCCCTGATACTCCCTTTGCCAGTCCCGACGAACCAACGCTGTCAAATCTGTGCGACTACTTGAATCAGAAAGGGTTGCGCACCACTATCCGTAAGTCGAGGGGAGAAGACATCCAGGCCGCTTGCGGGCTCTTGTCTACGCAACAATCAACACGCTGATTTTTTTTGGCACTTTTTGGCAGAAAACGCGCAAATATCCGTATCTTGTCGGAAATTTTGTCAGTAAATCCCCCTGCTGGGGGCTTCAGGCCGGTGTGCTGACCATCAATCGGTTCCGGCCTCACACAACGTCAATATGGAAGAAATGAAATTACGCGTCGGAGTGACGCAGGGAGACATCAACGGCATCGGTTACGAAGTGATGCTGAAAGCCTTTGCCGACCCACGACTGTATGAAGAACAGGCTGTGATCATTTATGGATCACCCAAAGTGGCCGCCTATCACAAGAAAGCGCTCGATTTGAACAATGTGCCGCTGACCACCGTTAATTCGGCCAAGGAAGCTCAGATAGGACGGTTGAGTGTTGTTAATTGTACCGACGATGACGTCAAGGTAGAGCTGGGATTATCAACCCCGACAGCCGGAAAAGCTTCGTTTCAGGCCCTCGAACGTGCAGTAGCCGACCTTAAGGATGGGTTGTTGGATGTGCTGGTGACCGCTCCCATCAACAAACACAACATACAATCGGCAGAGTTCTCCTTTCCCGGCCATACCGAATACCTGGAAGCCTCCCTGGGCGATGGCAAGAAAGCCTTGATGATTATGGCCTCCTCCCTGTTGAAGGTAGCCGTTGTCACCGGTCATGTACCCCTGGCCGACGTGCCCGGCGCCATTGAGGTAAACAAGTTGCTTCAAACCCTGAAACTATTCAACCGTTCCCTAATGGTCGATTTTGGTATCCCCAAACCCCGTATCGCAGTCCTGGGTCTCAACCCTCACGCCGGAGACGGGGGCGTCATCGGCAAAGAAGATCAGGATATTGTGGCCGAAGCGGTACAAAAGGCCCAGGAACACAAAATCTGCTGTTTCGGACCCATTGCAGCCGATGGCTTGTTTGGCTCGGGTGACTATAAGAAATACGATGGCATACTGGCCATGTATCACGACCAGGGTTTGATACCCTTCAAGTTGCTCTGTATGGATGGTGGCGTCAATTACACCGCCGGATTGCCCTGGGTGCGCACCTCACCAGCCCATGGTACAGCCTATGGGCTGGCCGGGCAGAACCTGGCTTCGGAGGACTCTTTCAGGGAAGCCTACTACATGGCCTGTGATGTGTTTGCCCGTCGTCAACGGTACGCCGACATGTCCAGCAATCCCTTGCGTAAACAAAATGTGGTACAGGCCGGAGACTTGAACGATTTGCTGACCGAAGACGAAGCCTAACGTATTGCCATGGATATTCAATCTGTCAAACAACGGTTTTCCATCATAGGAAACGCCCCTGAGTTAAACAGGGCCATTGATATCGCCGTTCAAGTGGCACCGACTGATTTGTCCGTGCTCATCACCGGTGAAAGTGGGGTCGGCAAGGAGAGTTTTCCTCAAATCATCCATCAATTCAGTCACCGCAAACACGGATCTTACATTGCCGTCAACTGCGGCGCCATACCCGAAGGTACCATCGATTCCGAGTTGTTCGGTCATGAGAAAGGCTCGTTTACCGGTGCCTTGGCCGATCGAAAAGGCTATTTCGAAGTGGCCGACGGTGGTACCATCTTTTTGGATGAGGTAGGGGAGTTGCCCCTGTCTACCCAGGCCAGGCTCCTGCGCGTGCTGGAATCGGGCGAATTCATCCGGGTAGGCTCATCCAAGATCCAAAAAACCAACGTGCGCATCGTCGCGGCAACCAACCTGAACATGATGGAAGCTGTCAATAACAACCGCTTCAGGGAAGACCTCTATTACCGTCTCAATACGGTGCCCATATCCATACCACCCCTCAGGGATAGGGCTGACGACATTCTACGCCTGTTCCGTAAGTTCGCCCTGGATTTTGCCGAAAAATACCGCATGCCCGTGATTCAGCTCACAGAGGATGCCAAGAGTTTGTTGGTCAACTACCGTTGGCCTGGCAATGTGCGTCAGTTGAAAAACATCACCGAACAGATTTCGATCATTGAACAACAGCGCGACATCTCTGCTGCTGTTCTCCAAGGCTACCTGCCCGACGCCAACTACGAGAAAATGCCCATGCTCTATGCCGGCGACAACACCGATCATCGCACGTTTTCAAGTGAACGGGAAATCCTGTATCAGGTGTTGTTCGACATGAAGAAAGACATGAACGAACTGAAGTTGCTGGTCAATGACATCATGAAGAAAAACGGACAAGATGCCCCAATGACGCACGAGAAGGATTTCACGACCTATCCGCCGTTCATTCAGACCGACGTAACGCCCAAGGAATACAGGCCCATGGCTGCCCCCAATATCCAGGATACGGAAGAATACATCGAGGAATCCTTTTCCCTGGAAGACATGGAAAAAGAGGCTATCCGCAAAGCCCTCGACCGGAACGGTGGTAAACGTAAAAGTGCGGCGGCCGATCTGAACATTTCGGAACGGACCCTGTACCGGAAAATCAAAGAATACAACCTCGAATGAAGCGCTTCATCCACATAACCGTTCTACTGGTCATGTTGGTGGTTGCCGGCTGTACCGTTCAATACAAGTTCAATAGCGCCTCCATTGACTATACCAAGGTCAAGACCATCTCCATCCTGGACTTTCCCAACCAGGCTACCTTAGTATACCCACCCCTTTCTCAGGAGTTCACCGAGAGTCTGAAGGATTATTTTGCCAGGCAAACCAAGCTGAAGCTGATACCTAAAGAGGGAGATCTGAACATTGAGGGTGAAATTGTGGGTTACGAGTTGACGCCCATGTCTACCCAGGCCGACGGGTACGCCTCTGAAACCAAGTTGACCGTTACCATCAACGTGCGGTACACCAACACCACCAATCCCGACGAACACTTTGAAGAGCGCTTTTCCGCTTTCAGAACCTTTGAGGCTACCCGCATGCTCGACGATGTGCAAGGCGCTTTGACCGACGAAATCTGCAAGGAGATAGCAGAACAGATATTCAATAAATCCGTAGCCAATTGGTGATATGAACCCTGCACAACTCATTACATGGCTGAATGACCCGGCGTCACTGGACAAGGACAGCTTGTCGCCGTTGCGTGAGATGGTCGATGACTTTCCTTGTTTCACGGCTGCCAGAATGCTGTATCTGAAAAACCTTTCGCAGCTGAACGACATGCGCTACACCTCGGAGTTGGTTAAAACTGCCATCGCCGTGCCCGACCGGCGTAAGTTGTACCTGTTCATGGAAGACAGACCTGAAAGCAGTCTGCCTGGGCTGACACAAGCGGGCTCGGCCGAAAACCGGGATTTCTCACTCATCGACCGGTTCCTGCATCACGTGTCTGTCCAAGAGGCGGATGATGATCTGGAACTCTCGGACAACTATGTGAAGCCCGAAGAACAGACCGCGGAAACGGATGCGCCGGAATCGGATGCCTTCTCCCTCGACTACCTCAACTACCAGACTCTTTACGATGATGCATCTGCGGATGCTGCAGCATTCTCGTCTTCCCAGCCCATGCAAGGCCAGGACTTGATTGATGCCTATTTGTCCGGTGACCATAAGAAGGTAGAGGCCGGTATTCCCGCTCAAACCACCTCGGATGTGGCCTCTTCAGAGGAGACACCAACGGATGATGCCACCTTGGAAGCCATGACCAGCGGCTTGCCGGAGGCCAGTTTTTCAGAAGCGTTGGCCAGGATTTATGTCAAACAAAAAAGATACGACCGTGCCCTGGAAATTATCAAGTCGCTTAGTTTGAAATATCCGGAAAAAAACCGTTACTTTGCAGACCAAATTCGATACCTTGAACAATTGATCAACTCTACCAATCAATATTGACGTCATGTACATCGCAATTACCATCTTTGTCTTTATCGCTGCCATTTTCCTGATATTCATCGTGCTCGTCCAAAACTCCAAGGGCGGTGGATTGGCTTCCGGTTTCTCCGCCTCCAATCAGGTGATGGGCGTTCGCAAAACCACCGACTTTCTTGAAAAAGGTACGTGGTTTTTAGCCGCTTTCATGGCTGTGCTCAGCATTGTGGCCACCGGTTTTGTAAAGGATAACGGACAAGCAGCCAAAGAATCCCTCATCAAAGAAGAGGTTCAAAATGCTGTCACGGTCGACCCCAACCTGGTAGCGCCCGACTTCAGCGCCCAGGGTGAAGAAGCCCAGGCTCCTGCTACCAACGAATAAGGACAGGACGCCTCCTGTTTCAGGCTGCCTTAACCGACAGCCTTTTTTTGTTGCCGGTAGTTGACCGGTACTCCGCNNCGATACATAATGATTACCCCTATGGCCTGTCGGTATCTTTCCCGCATCAATCGATGGCTGTGTTCGCAGTGCCACAGTCGGTCAATGTCACCGTGGATGCCACAGCAGCGTTTGATGCAGCCTAAGCACGTGATGCCACAGCGGCCTCTGATGCCAATGGTCTTCACGCTGGTTATAGCGGTCTTGTTGGTTGGTTGCTCCGGCAAAGTGCGGCAACAGAACAGCCAGGATGCTCCGTTGAGCCACTTGGTGTTGACCCATGCCACCGGCTTTTCCATCGATTATTTTGAAGGCTACAAGCGGGTGACGGTGCACAGTCCCTGGACACCAGGGGCTGAGTTGGCCAGGTATTACCTGACCACCAACCCCGAGCAGTCACTCCCCGATGACGGATTGCACATCCTGACACCCATCCAGCGGATGGTCACGGCGTCCTGTACCCATTACGCCTTTTTGGATATGCTGGGTGAACTCGACAAGGTGGTTGGTCTGTGTGAGGCTCAACGAACGTACAATCCCACGCTGAGGCAGGCTTTTCAAGCCGGTCATATCGTCGATTTGGGTAATCCTTTCAGTATCAATGTAGAGCGCTGTCTGATGCTCAAGCCTGATTTGGTGATGGTTTCTGGATTCAATCAATTCGATGAACGCATCAATCGCCTCTTGGACGCCGGCACTTCGGTTGTTTACAACAACGAATGGATGGAAGCCGATCTGCTGGCCAGGGCTGAGTGGATCAAGTACATCGCTTGTTTTTTCAATAAGGAAGCCTTGGCAGACAGTTTGTACAATGAGGTGTCTATACGCTATCAGACCTTGGCAGACCAGGTAATCAACACCCCTGGTGAAAAGCCACTCGTACTTTCCGGCGACAACTTTCGTGGAACCTGGTACCAACCAGGTGGACGAAATTTCATTGCCACCTTGTTCAAGGATGCCGGAGGACGGTACCTGTATGCAGCCGATACCACCAGTGGCAGCATCCCTCTTTCATTTGAACAGGTGTACAAGGACCTGGGTGAGGCCGATGTTTGGGTAGGAGCNNGGGAGCCACCAGTGGCCACTCGTTGGCTGAACTGAAAGCTCATGATCACCGTTACAGTCTCTTCAAGCCATTCAGAAATGGTCAGGTGTATGCGTACACCAATAGGGTCACTGAAGCCGAAGGCAACGATTACTGGGAGCGAGCCGTTGCAAGACCCGACGAACTGTTGGCAGATTTTATTCACTTGTTTCACCCTGCGTGTCTGCCCGATCATACCTTCATGTACCTAAAAAAACTGCCGCAATGAAGGTTGTCACTCATCGATGGCTTTNNGCATCCTGGTTGTCGTGCTTTTTTTAGCCGACTTAATCTTCGGCAGTGTGAGCATCCCACTCAGGCAGTTGCTGGATGTACTGGCAAACCGGGAAGCAGATACGGCCTACAAGGAAATACTGCTCAATTACCGCTTGCCCAAAGCGCTGACAGCCGTTCTGGTGGGTTCAGCCCTCTCGGTGTCCGGCTTATTGATGCAGTCTCTGTTCCGGAATCCCCTGGCCGGCCCAGATGTGCTGGGTGTGAATGCCGGCGCTGGATTGGGTGTGGCTTTGATTACCCTGCTAGCTTCAGGAGCTGGCGGTTTTTTCATGGGCATGGGTTCATGGGGTCTGGTAGTGGCTGCCATTATAGGCGCTGCGGCGGTGTTGTTGTTGGTCATGCTAGTCGCTGTGAAAGTCCCTGATCTGGTTTCCTTATTGATCATCGGCCTGATGTTCGGCTATGTGGGTGGTGCGTTGACCAGTGTCTTCCAGCACCTCAGTAACCCCGATACGTTGAAAGTCTTTATCACCTGGACCTTCGGTAGCCTCAGTGCTGTTTCCTGGTCGATGATGCCGGCCCTGGTTCTGGTGGTGTTCCTAGGGATGGTGATCTCGTTTGCCCTGGTGAAGCGCCTCAATGTGTTGCTCATTGGGGAGTCGTACGCCAAGGCGCTGGGTGTTTCCGTTACCCATACCCGCTACCTGATCTTACTGGCCACAGCCCTGATGGCAGGTGGTGTGACGGCGTTTGCCGGCCCTGTGACCTTTATCGGTGTGACAGTTCCACACATTGCCAGAGGCCTTTTTAAAAGCTGGGACCATCGGTTGGTCATGCCAGCCAGTGTTCTGGTCGGTGCAGGGTTGATGCTGGTGTGCGATATGGTGACCCAGTTGCCAGGCTTGGGTGGTAATACATTGCCCATCAATTCGGTGACAGCCCTGTTTGGGGCACCCATCATCATTTGGATTTTAGTGCGGCGTTCCTGATGTGGAAAAGCCTGTCATGGTTCCGTAGAGCCTTGATGGAGTCTGGTCAATAACAAACGACCAGGACATAGTCTGGCGCCGACCAGGTTTTCAGGATAAATGACTTGCCCGTGGGAATGAACGACGCTGCCCCTGCGTTAAGATCAACCCGAATGTCCTGCTTGAAGTCCACCCCTTCTTCTGGAATGGCCTTGAACACCGCTTCCTTGGCACACCAATACAGGAGCAACGCTGTCGTCTCATCAATGGCTGTCGATGGCATCAAAGCCTCTTCGTCCTGGTGCATGTACTTTTGCCTGACCCGCCTTACCCTGTCACTGCTGGCCTCCATGTCGATACCGGTTCCGTTTTTTTCACTGAGCAACAGGGCCGCATACCCCTTGGTATGGGTGATGCTGATGGTTCTGGGATCGTCAATCAGGTAGGGTTGACCAGTGGATTTGTAGGCGATACTGGCTGGATTTATTCCTAGGGTTACCGCCAATGTTCTGACAGCCAGGTATTCCAGGCGGCGAGTGGGGGTTTTTAAGCGAGGAGGGGCTTTGATGCCACTCAACGCCTCAAGGTCGGACTCCGCTTCTGTCAGGTGCCACACGGCAAATTGCAGGGAGAGATCCGGATGTATTTCATGAAACAGCAGACTCACGGGGTATGCGTTAGGGTGAAACTAGACATCAAGTGAAGCATGTCGTCTCTCAAACCATGAAGGATGTCTGTCATGGCCTCCTTATCGGGTATACTATCGAACAACAGACGACCACTGAAGCTGAAGTTAAGCCCGTCTGTCACGATGAATTCCAACGGAGTGGGTGAGGGGCCATCCACTTCAAAGATATAGGGGGTCCACCCCTGAGCGGTGACGGGTTGTTCGTAAACAGTGACTGAGTTGCCTTTTGGCTGTTTTTCTTTGAGCAGACTGGCCATGACGGCCCAGTCATCCTCTGTCTTGTGATGACGGCTGTTTGTCAGATAGGTCGTGTAAATGGTCAGTCCAACTTGTTCCCAACGAAAATCGATCCAATGAATCGTGTTATCGTTGGTCGGTTTGATGGTGACGGTCAGAAACGCAGGGTAGTCGAATTGAAACGGACAGTCAGGTGCGCAAAAACGGGTATAACCCACTTCAGGGTACGAAAGACGGGGTGGAGCAACGGGCTTGGGCATGGCCGTGCGCTGGCAGGCTGTCAACGACAGGCCTGTCAGCAACACCAAGGCAGGCAGGAACCCTGCGCCAGGTAAAGGAATACGTCCTTTTTTAAGGATGTGTCGTGCCGGACGGATGTCCATGCTATACGCTTACCGTGTTTGATGAAAGGGTTGATTAAAAAGGAAGATCGTCCTCGGACGACCCGGCAGCGGGCATATCGGGTTCTGCAGCCGGTTTTTTACCGGGTGCGGTCGTTGGTTGCGCAGCTTTGCCTGAACCATTGCTGCCTGCCGGCTCCCCTTGGTTTTCCTGGCGCCTGGATCCCAACAGTTGGATGGTCTCAGCGACGATTTCCGTGGTATAACGGGTCACGCCTTCCTTTTCCCACGATCGTGTGGTGATTTTTCCTTCAATGTACAGTTGAGAACCTTTGCGGATGTATTTTTCAGCCAATTCGGCCAGGCCTCGCCAGGCTACGATGTTGTGCCATTCGGTGCGCTCAGGAACCTGGGTGCCGTTGGCCAGGGTGTACCCGCGTTCGGTGGTCGCCAGGGTGAAGGTGGCGACGGCGTTTTTCTTTTCATTTTCCCTTTCCAGGTAACGGATGTCGGGGTCTCTGCCGACGTTGCCGATCAGAATCGCTTTGTTGATGGACATGATGTGTTAGTTTAATGGTGAATACAGGACCCGCCTCGGCTTGTCCGGATCATTCCGCGAGGGCTTGTAGGTTCAAAAGTAGACAAAAACCATGAGTTCGCAAAGTCTGTATGAAAGAATGAGTAATAATAAGTAAATATATCGTAAAAGTAAATAAATAGCAGATAAATTAGAGTTTGGATAAATATAAATCAATAAGCCTGGACACGGGGGTTGTCTCCATGGCAGAAGGGCTGACTCTGGTGAATCCGGGTAAGGTTGTGGCCACTATGTCGACTGGGATAAATTGGGCGTGAATCAGTTGGTGGCTTAAGGTATGCTTGAGGCTGACAGGCGTATGCAGGGTAAACGAATCACCCAGCCAGGCCATGACTTCAGGGCTGCTCAGCAATGATTCCAAGGTGCAGGGTTGCTCGGTTTCAACCAACGGGAATTCCCACAGGTGTTGCCAGACATCCTTGCCAGTACGTTCACGCAGAAAGAGATCATTGCCCTGACGACAGACGAAGTAGTAAAAATAACGCACCCGTTTGGCTGTTTCCGCTTTACGAACAGGAACCAGGGCTACGGCATCCCTATTGTGGGCCAGGCAGCGTTCTTTCATGGGGCACCGCGCACAATCGGGTTTGGAAGGTACGCATTGCAGGGCACCGAAGTCCATGATGGCTTGATTGTACGTGTCGGGGTGGTGAGGATCCAGTAGTGTATCAGCCAAAGCGGCAAATTGCTTTTTGCCGGCCGTGCTATGGATGGGGGTGTCGATGAGGAAGAGACGCGCCAGTACCCTGAAAACATTTCCGTCCAGGACGGCATGTGGCTGGCGGTAGGCGATGGAGGCGATGGCTGCAGCCGTATAGCTCCCTACACCTTTTAAGGTTAACAAGCCCTCGTACGTCTCCGGGAAGCGACCTTGGTGGTCGTTGACCAGGGTCTTGGCCGTGGCGTGCAAGTTCCTGGCCCTGCTGTAGTAGCCCAACCCCTGCCAACATTTTAAGACTTCCTGAAGCGGGGCAGCAGCCAGTGTCTGCACGTCTGGGAAGGTTGTTATGAAGCGGTGATAATAGCCTTGACCTTGTTCTACCCTGGTCTGCTGAAGGATGATTTCGGAGAGCCAGATGGCATAGGGATCCCTGGTCTGACGCCAGGGTAGGTTGCGTTGGTGGGTTTCGTACCAGTTCAGCAAGGTTGTTCTGAAAGGTAAAGCGACTGATTTACTGTTCATACCGCAAAGAACCGCAAAAAATGAAAATTCGACAATAAAACTCCTTCAAAGTTTTTTTTATAAGGCAGAAAGCCATATATTTGCAAGCCAAAAATTGACATAAACACGTACTCATATAATCTTTGTATCAACCATTTAATATCTATCACGATGACTAAAGCGGATATTGTAAACGAAATCTCCAAACGCACAGGCGTAGACAAGGTGACTGTCCTTTCAAGTGTTGAAGCCTTTATGGACGTAGTAAAAGAATCCCTGGTAAAAGAAGAAAACGTTTATCTGAGAGGATTTGGTAGTTTCATCGTTAAGAAAAGGGCCAAAAAGACGGCTCGCAACATCTCGAAGAATACGACGATCATCATTCCGGAACACAACATCCCTTCTTTCAAGCCGGCCAAGTCCTTCGTATCTCAGGTTAAGAAATAAGAACGTATAATTGTATTGACACATGCCAAGCGGAAAAAAAAGAAAGGCCCACAAGATGGCCACCCACAAGCGTAAAAAACGTCTGAAGAAAAACAGGCATAAGAAGAAGAAGTAATTCGTAACGCTATAATCACTTACAGATCAAAGAACAAACTCAGGGTACGGTTTCGTCTACGGGTTTGTTCTTTGTTCGTTTAACCAGTCGCACTCGGCAATGGTCTGGCGTTCGTGGTTCCCCACCCACGATTGACCACTCCTGCGTTGGTGCGGCTAATCCTGTAATCCATCGAAAACAAAACAGTTGTGACATCGGAAATTGTCATTGATGTACAGCCCAAAGAGGTATCCATCGCCATACTGGAAGATAAAAACCTGGTTGAGTTCCAGCAGGAATCCAACGCGGTTTCGTTTTCCGTCGGTGATATCTACCTGGGGCGGGTACACAAGCTCATGCCGGGACTCAACGCCGCCTTTGTCGATGTGGGTTACGAAAAGGATGCTTTTCTTCACTACCTGGATCTTGGTACGCAGTTCAACTCGATGAATGCCTATGCCAAGCAAGTGATTGCCAACAAGAACAAGCAGCATCAACTCAGCAAATTTCATTTGTTGCCTGAAATCCCCAAGGAAGGGACTATAGCCGACATCCTCAAGCCCGGTCAGGACATCCTGGTTCAAATCGCCAAGGAGCCTATTTCAACCAAGGGCCCGCGGTTGACTTCGGAAATCTCCATCGCCGGGCGTTTTCTGGTGCTGATGCCCTTCTCCGACAAGATTTCCGTTTCCACCAAAATCAAATCTGCCGAGGAACGATTGAGGCTCAAGCAATTGCTGCAGAGCATCACGCCTCGCAACTTTGGTGTGATCGTACGGACGGTCGCGGAAGGCAAACGCGTGGCAGAACTTGACACCGAACTCAAGGTGTTGCTCAAACGCTGGGATGAAGTGCTGTCCCGATTGACCAAAGCCAAGGCTCCCTCGCTCATTTTCGAGGAAACCAGCCGAACGGTGGTCATCCTCAGGGACATCCTCAATGCCTCGTTTGAACACATCCATGTGAACGATCCTCAAGCCTTTGAGGAGTTGAAAGACTATGTGCAGCTCATCATGCCTGAAAAAGCAGGTATTGTGAAACTGTACAAGGATAAGCTTCCCATCTTCGATACCTTTAACGTCACTCGACAGATCAAATCGTCGTTTGGCAAGACTGTATCGTTCCGAAGCGGAGCCTACCTGATCATCGAGCACACCGAAGCCCTGCACGTCATTGATGTAAACAGCGGCAACCGGTCGAAGTCGGATAAGGGTCAGGAGGCCAACGCACTGGAGGTCAACTTGCACGCTGCCGATGAGGTGGCCAGGCAACTGCGCCTCAGGGATATGGGAGGAATCATTGTCGTGGATTTTATCGACCTTGCGGAAGGTGAAAACCGGCAGAAAGTGTACGACCGGCTACGTGAGCGCATGCAAAACGACAGGGCCAAACACAACATCCTGCCGCTCTCCAAATTCGGACTGATGCAGATTACCCGTCAACGGGTACGTCCGCAGACGTACATTGAGACGACGGAAACGTGTCCCACCTGTTTTGGCAAGGGAACCATCCAGCCGTCACTGTTGTTCACCGATAAACTGGAAAGTAAGATCCACTATCTGTCGCACAAGCTCAAAGTGAAGAAATGTACCCTACGGGTGCATCCTTACGTCGCCGCTTACATCAAGAAAGGGGGGCTGGTCTCCCTGGAAACCAAATGGCGCCTCAAGTACGGCCTTGGCCTCAAGGTCATGCCCGTGCAAAACCTGGCCTATTTGCAGTATCAGTTCATCGACACCAAAGGCGATGAGATTGATATGAAAGAAGAAATGGAAATAAAGTTGGGAGTGTAACTCCTTGACTATGTGTATAAAAATCCCGTTGCTGACTGGGGACCGGCAACGGGATTTTTTATAGTAAAACGATTGGATGCCAATATGGGTTCCCAACCCGCAGGGTTGACTCCTCTTAAAAATTAAATTACCTTTGCTCATAGTAAATAACTTCCAATGAATCGTCTCTTCGGCCTTAAGGGAATCCGCTCACGGCTCAAAGCCTGGTCTATTGCCAGGATACACCGAGATTATGCGGCTGCCAGCCCTTTGCCCGACAGCCTTTTCCTTGACATACTACCTAAGCCTGGAACCTGGGATCTGGTGACTATAGCGTTCAATAACCCCGATGTGATCCGCTTGCAACACCAACTGTTGACCAAGCGGATTAACGATGCGTTTGTTTACACGATAGCCGATAATTCGAGCGATCCAACAGCCAGGGTAGCCATCAGGGCGTACTGCCTGCAGGAAGGTGTACCTTATCTATCCCTGCCACCATCTCCGTTTAAAGCACCACGTTACAGCGATTCTCATGGAGCAGCCCTCAATCTGGTGTACAATCAGTACTTGCTCAAACGGCAGGCGTCCCGCATCGGGCTGCTTGACCACGATATCTTTCCATTACATGAGTTGACCTTGGGTGATTACCTCGATGGGCNNACGATATTTTTCCCCTACGGGAATTGACCTTGGGCGATTACCTCGTTGGGCAGCCGTTCTACGGTATGCTGCAGGAAACACCGGCCAACGTCCCCGGCGGTCAACTTCGCTACCTTTGGCCTGGATTGGCCTTTTTTGAGGCATCAGTTTTTAACGAAAAGCACATCGACTTCAGTCCCCGTTTTGATGGTGATACCGGATCGAGTTGCTTCGACACCTTGTATAAGCCCATCCTGATTGACCAGGGCAAGGCTACTGTTTACCGTTTTGCTGAAGAGGAAAGGCGCCCATTATGGCCTGGCGAAGATTTCCAGCGTGACATGGTCGCCATCATCGGTGGTGACTGGCTTCACCTGGTCAACGCCTCTGATTGGGCTGGCGGTGGGCAAACCAACCGCAAGCTGGCGGAG
>DOBD01000230.1:13346-13470 GCA_003506275.1 Bacteroidales bacterium
CAACTCCAACTTGCTGCCGTCATGCCCCTCAATCTTGATGAAGCCGTACTTCTTGGCAAAATAGACTGATTTGATGCCTAAATCGCCGTTTTCCCTCGGTAAATCAAACTTATACACAGACTCA
>DOBD01000148.1:0-266 GCA_003506275.1 Bacteroidales bacterium
CGCCAAGCCCTGCCCATTGCCATCCGAGCGTGCAAAGCCAGTCTCCTGCTGGTCTGGTGTTTGCTTTGATTTGTTTCAACGTGTCAAACCAATAGTTTGCCAATTTTGTCTAAAATTTGGTACCTTTCAAGGCTCAATCGTTGTAGTTTTGTCCTGACCCATTAACAGGATTAACAATGCTACC
Organism: Bacteroidales bacterium; assembly: GCA_003506275.1. Lineage (GTDB taxonomy): Bacteria > Bacteroidota > Bacteroidia > Bacteroidales > UBA1402 > UBA8389. The sequence goes on from DOBD01000148.1 coordinate 185, forward strand.
ATCCATGAAAAACCGTTTATCCAGCCCGACACCGAAGTGTTTTCATCGGCCGTCTGCCCTTTTGCTGCGACTCACCCTCGTG
>DOBD01000148.1:292-4921 GCA_003506275.1 Bacteroidales bacterium
CGATATCTCGTTCGTGCCCCAGAATGAAGCCCGCAGACCGGCGACTTACACCGATGTGGATGGTACGACCTTGGATGTTTGCGCGTTGATGGCCAAACACCACTTCAACAACATTCGATTGAGGCTCTTCGTGCAACCCGAGGCTGAGGGCGGTTATTCCAGGGGCGGTTTCTGTGGCCTGGAACAGACCATCAAAATGGCCAAACGCATCAAGGAAGCCGGACAATTATTCACCCTGGATTTCCATTACAGCGACACCTGGGCAGACCCTGATAAGCAGTACAAGCCGGCTGCCTGGAAGGGATTGACGGGCAAGGAACTGGAAAAAGCGGTGTATGAGTACACAAAGCAGGCTCTCGAGGTTTTTAAGGCCAATGGGGTCGCGCCAGATGTCATTCAAATAGGGAACGAGATCAACCATGGCATGATCTGGCCGGATGGCCGTGTATTGGACAACGCTGAAGAGGCCAACTGGGCTGCCTTGATGGGTTTGTACAAAGCCGGTCAGGAAGCCGCCAGGCTCGTTACGCCAGCCGCCAAACTTATGGTTCATCTGGCCTTGGGTGGCCAGAACCGCCTGTGTCGAGAATACCTGGACAAGATGAAACACTACGCTGCCGAATACGACATCATCGGACTCTCGTATTATGAGCAATGGCACGAAACGTATGCCGACTTGACAACCAATCTCTACGACCTGGCCAAGCGCTACAAGAAGCCGATTTGTGTGTGCGAATACGGCGCCAATAAAGACAACATCGTGCGTATCAACGACATCGTTAAATCCATACCCAACAACCTGGGCTACGGCACCATGGCCTGGGAACCCACCGGGCTGTTGTTTTCCAGGGAGGGCAAGGCATCAGCCGAGGTGTTTGCCTTGTACGATGTCCTACCAGCCCGGTATGCCAAAGGGAGCAAACTGTGGATCGTCCAAAAGCCGGTGAATCGCACCATTACGTTGGATAAACCCATTATTGGTGCCGACATATCCTTTGTGCCACAGGAAGAGGCCAGGGGTAAAAAGTACTACGACAAGGGAAAGGAAGCCGATGTAATGACCATTTTAAAGGACAATGCCTTTAATTGGATACGTTTGAGGCTCTTTGTGGATCCCACGGCTGAAAACGGCTATTCCAAGGAAGGCTTTTGTGGCTTGGAAAAGACCCTGGCAATGGCCAAACGCATCAAACAGGCCGGCCTGCATTTTCTGCTGGATTTACACTACAGCGACACCTGGGCCGACCCTGGCAAACAGTTTACCCCTTCGTCCTGGCAACGAAACAGCGGCTCCGGCTTGGAAGGGCAGGTGTATCGCTACACCCAGGAGGTGTTGAACCGGTTTATCAAAGAGGGTGTCAGACCCGATATGGTGCAGGTGGGCAACGAAATCAACAACGGCATGCTCTGGCCACAGGGCAAACTCCCCGAAGGTGACCTGAAAACCGACAAGACCCAGGAAATGGAGTCCTTCTGTGTGCTGTTGAGATGCGCTTCGGCAGCCGTCAAAGCCGTAGACCCTACCATTGCCATCATGGTCCATATCGCCTGTGGGGGACAGCACGCCGAATCGGTGGCGTTTTTTGACAAGATCATCAGCCGCGACGTCAAATTCGACATCATCGGCCAATCCTATTACCCCAAACACCACGGAACACTCGATGAACTGACCTTCAACCTGAACGCTCTGGCCAAACGGTACGCCAAGCCCATCATCGTGGTGGAATACCAGGATTACCGAAAAGAGGTCAACGACATCGTGCACAACCTCCCCAAAGGCCTTGGTTGGGGTACGTTTATCTGGGAAGCCACCTCTCCGGGTTGGGGCAACCTGTTTGACCGGGAAGGCAAAACCAATGAAAACATGCTGATTTATCCAACGCTTTATAAAGCTTATACAAAATGAATCGTATCATCTTATTGGCTGTTGTTTTCAGCCTGATTTACAACACAGCAGCCTTAGCTGTATCGCACACCATTACCAACGACTCCTTTTGGAACACGGCCAATGGTGAGCCGCTCTACAGCCAGGGGGGTGGCATTTTCAAATTTAATCATCCAAAAACGGGTAAACCCACGTATTTCTGGTACGGTGTTCACTACGAAGAAGCAGAAGCCTATCGCAACGATCCTTCTGTGACACAGCAAGGCAACCGTTTCAAGGCAGTGACCTGTTATTCCTCCACTGATTTGGTCAATTGGACCTATGAAAGCGACGCCCTGAATGCGGAAACGCTGTTGAAAGCGACTGGCAGCCGACGCTTGGGTTGGTTAGGACGGACTGGGGTAGCTTATGTGAAGGAGGCTGATGCCTATGTGTTGATCATTCAACACAATGCACAGGTACTCTTTGCCAAAGCCGACAACCCGCTGGGTCCCTTCGAATGGCATCACGTGAAGGATATGACCAGCTGGATCGGCACCTCAAACACAGGAGATCAAACGGTGTTTAACGACGAAGATACGGGTAAGTCGTACCTGGTGTACAGCTACGGCAGGGGTCGCAACAAAATCTACCTGTCTGAAATCGGTCTAAGAAACGACAGCCTGACCTTGTTGGGCTTCAAGGAAGTCTTCAGGGGTGCCGGACGGGAAGGTAACTGTATGTTCAAGTACAAGGGTAACTACTACCTGGCGGCCTCCGATTTGTACGGATGGGATGGCTCTCACGCCTACTACCTGGTGGCCGATGACATCATGGGCCCCTACAAGCCCATCAACAACATGTTGGTCATGGAGGGCTGTGAATCGGATTACGCCCACGTGTCTCAGACCGGCTTTTTCTACACCGTACGTGGCACCAAGGCCGAGACCGTCATATTTTGCGGCGATCGTTGGTCGGATTTTGCAGGCAACGGATTGGGGTACAATCAATGGTGCCCGCTGTCGTTCAAAGGCGATGTGCCATATTTCAACTCCCTGAATGCCTGGAAGCTGGATGCTGTCACCGGTGAATGGTCGGTGGCCCCCGGTAACAATTACGTACTGAATCCCAGCTTTGAAGCTGACCGTAAGTCTATGCCCAGCCCGGTCAAGCCGGTTCAGACACGGCTGCTTGGCTGGGAAACCACGGTGCTCAAGGGTGCGCCCATTTCATTGGATTCGCTTTCCCCCAAACTCAACCGCGGCAATACCAGGGAAGACCGTCTGTCCGTGGTCGGTGAGCACAGCCTGTACATCAGCGACAGGGTGGACTTTACCCGTCAGGTGCACCAGCTCATCGCGTCCACTCCTTATGTGAAGCTGGAAGACGGAAAGTATGTGTTGACCGCAAAGATTACTAACGGTGCCGGCTTCAAACGATTGGAGATGTACGCCCTTTCTGGTGGCCAACGAAAATCAGTAGCCGTGACGGCTGAAAACAGCAGCTGGACAACCCTGCGCCTGGAAGGTATCAATGTCACTGGTGGTGTCGTTGAAGTTGGCTTCCTCGCCGAAGGCCATCCTAATGCCTGTTGTGCGGTGGATGATGTCTGGTTGGTGAGGGAGTAGTTACCGTTTGTTTTGTTGTCCCGGTGCTGTTCTGGGGTGGGGCGGTTGGTTGTAGGCCACGTTTTGCCAGGCTATGGCCAGGCGGTATTGTGGGTCGTGCATCAGGGTTACGAAGCGGTAATCGGTGGGAATGGTCGTGGAGAAGAGACGCAGTTCCTTGCCGTTGACGTGGCTGAGAATGACTTCTTCTCGCCAGTCGCCCAGGAGGTCGGCACTCAGGTTGGGGGTCGCTTTGGTACCGTTGATGGAGGTACAGCTATCGGCCCTGAACAGGACAACATCGGTTTCCTGTGTGTAATCCCATTTGCTGATGGTGTTTTTGTCGAGCAGTTCACGGAGCAGGTCACCGTCCCACCAGGCAGCAAAGTTACAGGAGCGGGGACGTTTGGTGGTGATGCGCTCGCCTTTGGCGGAGTAGAGACCGCCGGAGGCGATGCTCCAGCATTCGTTACCCGGGTGTCTGGGGTCGATGTCGGCCGACATGCCCCTGCCCACGTCTTCAGTGGCTGGCAAGCCCCACAGGCGTTCCCCTGTTCTGGCATCCCTCATGTGCCCGGCGGCCACGTCGGCGCTGACCCTGATGTTTTCATGTACCTGAAAGACTTCCAAGCCGGGACGTTCGGGATCCAGGTCGGCGCAATGCAGGGCGTCGCCGTGTCCGAAGCCGGTGCTGTACAAGCCCTTGCCGTTGTTGTCGATGGCGCAGGCACCATAGATGATTTCGTCGCACCCATCGTTGTCCACATCGGCTACGCTCAGGGAATGGTTGCCCTGACCACTGTAGGCTGCGTTACCGGGGGTGCCATCGTAGCTGTCGAAAAGCCAGCGCAGGCTGAGTTTGCCGTCACGCCAGTCCCAGGCGGCCAGGGTGACTCTGGTGTAGTAGCCACGGCACATCACGGCTGAGGGGTGTTTGCCGTCAAGGTAGGCCACGCCGGCCAGGTAGCGCTCGCCGCGGTTGCCACCGTTGTCGCCCCACAGGCCGGGTTCACCCCTGCCGGGTACGTAATCGACGGTAGCCAGGGCTTTACCCGTGGTGCCTTCAAAAACGGTCAGGTATTCCGGTCCCTCCATGATACGGCCAACCAGTGGGCTGGTAGCGGGACGGGCAGCATCGTTGGGGGTGGGGCGATAGAC
>DOBD01000148.1:4933-13193 GCA_003506275.1 Bacteroidales bacterium
CCAAAACCTTGCCGGTACCGTCAATCGTGCCATCGGCCGTTTTGCAGATGAGTTCAGCCTTGCCGTCTCCATCGAAGTCGTAGACCAGGAATTGGGTATAATGAGCGCCTTCACGGATGTTGTACCCAAGGTTGATGGACCAAAGCAAGGTGCCATCCAGTTTGTACGCGTGGAAGATGGGTGGTGTGGTGAGGCCGGCGTGGGCATTGTCTCGGGCTATGCCCACCATGTGCACGATGATTTCATATGCACCGTCGCCATCCAGGTCGGCGGCTGAGCAGTCACCGGGACTGTATCTGTCTGGAGTTTGAAGAGGAATGCTGAGGTATGGCTTGGCTTGTAANNCCATGCCTTGGTTGGTTTCCTTGCCCTTGATGACAGGTTTGACCAGGTAGGTTGCTCCGGCGACAGGACTGGGGTCAATCAGGTTGGTTACGTTGGTCAACGGGGTAGGGGTGAGTTTGGTTGCCTGGCCGTTGCTAGCCTGTTTGTATACGTTGAAGGCTACGTCGGTTTTGTCATCGGCCAGCAGACGCCAGCTGACAAAGGCCTTGTTATCGGCCGTGGGTAGGGCTACAACGCCTCTGTCGAGGCGTTCAAGACTCCGTTTGACGTTGGTTTGAGCGCTCAGGGTATTGCTTAGGCAAAAACTTGCCAGCAAGGTAATCCAAACAAGTTTATTCATGGTGACGGTGTGTGGAGTGGAACATGCGGTTAGTAATAAAATTTGACTTTGATTCGCTTCGACGGTTTAAGTGACGTTGCATTTTTCTGAAAGGGGATTGCCGATGTCGAAGTATTCGCAAGCNNAAGCCCTGAGGAACGGAGCCGGAGACAATACCCAATCCTGCCAGGGGAGCGGTATCGAAGCAAAACAAGTGGTATTGAATCGTCGTAAAGAGGGCCAAGGATGGCAACCCTTGCGGGGTGCCATCCAGTGAAACCCAGACAGGGTAGCAATCCCAAAAACCAAAAAAAAAATTGTACTTTCGCAGGATAACGCGTAACCCATTGCCATGCCTGCAACCTTGACCGACAACACCCCACAACCCGCGCTGACCCTGTCACTCATTGTTCCTGTCTTCAACCGTCCTCAGGAAGTGGAGGAGTTGCTGGACAGCCTGACCCGCCAGACGCGGCCCGATTTTGAGGTAGTCCTGGTGGAGGACGGGTCTACACAGCCCTGTGATGCCCAGGTGAAACAGTACGAGGATCAATTGAGCATCCAATACCTTGTCAAGACCAATTCCGGGCCAGGTCAAAGCCGCAACGTAGGCGCCAAAGCAGCAAAGGGAAATTATGTGGTTTTCCTCGATTCCGATTGCGTGGTTCCACCCGGTTATATTGAGGCCGTATATCACCGTCTCACCACCGATTATGTGGATGCGTTTGGCGGGCCTGATCGGGCCGACGAACGGTTTACCCCCATGCAGAAAGCCATCAATTACGCCATGACCTCTTTTTTTACCACAGGCGGCATCAGGGGCGGGGGAGAGAAGCTCGACAAGTTCTTCCCGAGAAGTTTCAACATGGGCTATTCAAAAACGGTGTTTGAGCAAACCGGTGGCTTTTCGGCCATGCGTTTTGGGGAAGATATAGACATGAGCCTGCGTATTCTGAAGAACGGTTTCAAAACAGCCTTGGTAACGGAAGCGTATGTGTTCCACAAGCGGCGCAGTAACCTGAGGCAGTTTTATAAGCAAGTCTTCAATTCGGGCATCGCCCGCATCGTATTGCACAAGAAGCATCCCGGTTCGCTCAAGGCTGTGCATACATTTCCAGCCTTGTTCGTGCTCGGTGTGTTGAGCATGTTGTTGCTGGGAGGGTTAGTCCATCCGTTATGGGCCAGTCCTTTATTGGCATACATGTTGGCCGTTTTCCTGGATGCGACCCGTCAAAACCATTCGTTGCGCATCGGTTGCCTGGCTGTGGTGGCCAGTTTGGTGCAATTAGGTGGGTATGGTCTCGGATTTATATCGGCTTGTTGGAAAATCCTGATACTCAAAAGAAAGGACGTTTTTGCCTTTGTGGACAATTTTTACGCTTGAGTATTTTTCCATTCTTTTGGAGGATAGTGCCATCAATGAGTCGCTGTCCATGCAGTCTGTCATCAAAAAAGTTGGTACACTTGCAGCATGCATAACCAAATCCCGTCATTCCATGAGAAATCGTTTACTTCGTTACACCCTGCTTAGTCTTGTGCTCGTATTGACCGCTTCGTTAATTCCGTTGAATGCGGCCATCGGCGATAGTCTTAACCTGGCCACTAAAGCCAAAATTACCACCTCTTTCGTTTCAGGCTGGGAAAAACTGGCCGCCCTTAATGATGGCGTTGCCTCCACAGCCTCCAATGTCAAACCTTCCGCCGGAGCCTATGGCAACTGGAATGGGGAAGGCGATTACGGAAAATACAACTGGGTGCAGTATGAATGGGACAATGCCCACCTTATTCTGTCTACCTCCGTCTATTGGTGGATTGACAACACCGCTGTGCCTGCAGCCGGTATTTCCAAGCCTACGGCTGCCTATGTGCAGTATTGGGACGGTATCGACTGGGTCTTGTTCGACAGCATCGGTCTGGCACTGAATACGTACAATAAACTGACCATGGGGGTGGTGACCAAAAAGATCCGCCTGAACATGCGCAGTGGGGCAGCTACTGGTATTATCGAGTGGAAAGCCGATGGTGTGGAATACGGCCCTTGTGAACCGACGCCGGTGACGAGCTATTACCGCGTCAACGGTGGCGACTCCATCAACAGTCCGTATGTCAACCTGGAAATGGGCGATTCGCTCTTGCTGGGTATGGATGGTCCCGCTGACGGCAAGTATGGCTGGACCGGTCCCGGTGGCTTCAAGGCTACGGGTAAAACCATCGTGTTGAAGGGCTTGACCAATGTCAACAGTGGCTCCTACACCGGTTCCTATGTCAATGCCTGCGGCAGTGCTTCCACTTGCCTGTTGCACCTCACCATCAGAGACACCAGCCTGACTACCGGTCAAGCGTATGCCTGGCCTAAATACAACCCAACCTTGAACTACAATTTCAAGGATGAGTTTCCGGCATTGAAAGAGCCAACAAAGATCTTGGACGATGATCCCAATGTGGTGGGTACCATTGCTTCGGGATGGTGGGCCTTCCGTTGGGGGCCATCAGCCAATAGTTTGATTGACAGTGCGTCAGTTATGCCTATGTTGGCCAGACTCAACAAGGATTTCGCCTACTTCAGGGATACCCTTGGATGGCCGCCGGACAAAAGGGCCAAAAACGGCTATAAGAGTACCGTTTATTTATATGGCTCCGGTTTGACCACCGATACGGCGTCCAATACGGATAAAGGTGGTTGGCAAAGTAGCATTTACTACAACAACCAAAGTTGGCCCATGGTCTTACTTTCTTACTACCCGGTGTATAGTTTCAATCCCAAATGCACTTACGGGGATAGAGTAGCTCAAATGGGTGCTGTCACGCACGAAGGCATTCATGCTGTGCTGGCAGACTTGCCGGGTTGCAAAAATGCGGCTTGGTTCCATGAAGGGGGTAATACCTGGTTACAACAAGAGGCTGAGGTAAGGCAGTCGAAGAATTACGGAGGCATGGGCTTTTTGAATGCGGGTTCCTTTATCGCCCCCTTTATGCCCATCGAGTGCTACAGTGGTTGGTTACAGGACGGTAGTTTTGGTGGTCCATCGGCTGAGGGTGTCAATAAATTCGAAGGTTCGCAACAAATCTGTACCTGGCGTAACCTCCTGGGGGGCGTACAGTACAGTAATGTCTTCCCTGTTTTTCTGGGTATGACCCTGGGACATGGCAGCATTGCCTGGATTTGGCGTAATTGCGAATCGAGGGTATTGGAAGGCATGGCAAGGACCTTGGGTGAAACCCAGATACGCCGCCTGATTGCCGAATACAGGGCTAAACAGGCCGTGCTTGATATGGGTCCATGGACCAACAGTATGAAACAGTTGATGAATAGCAATATGGGATTGTCCATCAAGTCAGAGTGGTCACCTTATGATGTCAATGTGCCTGTTTGGTCAGCGACCCCTTATGTGGTAACCTCCATGGGCCTCAATAAGGTATTGACCCCTGAGGCGCGTACGCTACCCGGTTGGTCTGGTGCCAATCAGATTCCTCTCGTCGTCTCGGGCAATGAGGTGGTGGTTAATTTTATGCCACTTAGCCGCAACATGACCTGTCAGCTTTGTTACCGTACCAAGCAAGGTGTCATCCGTTACAGCCAGGTGGTCAACGGCGGTGAATGCCGTCTAGCCCTGGATGTACCCCCTGCCAACGGTGTTGTTTTTGCCGTGATTGCCAATACGGATTACATTTATGAAGGAGAAGTTACCCGCACGACCAAACATGATTACCGTTTGCAGCTTGTCAAGGGAGCGACCTCAGCGGCTGCTGTCACTAAAAAATGGTTTGATTGGACGTTGACATTGGTCGATCTTGATCCTGTTAAAACATCGGAAGGGACTGATTTCACGTTGTTTCCCAACCCAATGGTCAAGGGGCAAACGTTGAATATTGATTTGGGTGGCGCTCAATCCAAGGCGTTGCGTCTGAGCGTGACGGATGTCAGTGGTAGACTGGTGTACAGTGATTTGGTTAAGGATAATACGCTGCTGGACAGCAAACCGTTTCAACAGGCTGGTCTTTACCTGGTCACACTGGAAGGAGAGGGGTACCGTTCGGTGCGCAAGTTGATCGTTGAATGATACCCAGGCGTTGCCTGTCCGTGATGAAATTCGTGCGCGGACAGGCAACGCGCTTGTAGATGTATTACCCTTGGATTTTTCCAGTTTGGCTTCCGTGCGGGCGTTTGCCGATACGTTCAGATCAACGTACAGGCGGCTCAACGTACTAATCAACAACGCTGGCATTTTGTCTTTTACCAAGGGATTTACTGAAGACGGCTTTGAACAAACGGTCGGTGTGAATTACCTGGGACCTTTTTTGCTGACCAGCCTGTTGTTGCCCTTGTTTTCTAGTGGTGAGGATAACCGTATCATCAATCTAACTTCGATGGTGTGGCCGTTGGGCTCCGTAACGCTCATCAATGAATTAATGCAACGGAGCACAGACTGGGTCAATATTCGGATGTAGGTAGGTCAAGCGGATTTGATGCGGTAGACGCAGCGTCTGTCACCGGTGGCAGCGTGATCATCCCTTTCCACCGTCATGGTGTTACCGATAAGGCGTTGGATGTTTTCAATCTCTGAGCGGCAAAATCCGTCACAGGAGGCCGCTGCCGAGCAAATGGGACAGTGGTTTTCAATAAACAACCAGCCATTTTCAGTCTGCTGTAGTTCAGCCATATATCCCTCTCTGGTTCTGGCCTCCGTGAATTTTTTCAACTTGCCTTCAACGCCTTTGATGGGTTCAATTTCCTCCGCATACCTGGCGTAATCCGTTTCTTGTTTGCTTTTGACAAGGGTGTCCAAAGCCTCTTGTCCCAGCACCTGTTTGATATTCTTCANNAACCGCTGAAGGCTTTTGTTTGTCAGGCTGTATTCGATGGAGGGACGACCCACTCCCTTGACCAAAGGGGCCGACTGAATATACCCTTCTTCTTCCAATTTGATTAAGTGCAGGCGCATGCCTTCACCCGTCATGCCAAAGGCCTTGGCTAACGCCGGAGCAGTCTTTGGGCCGTTCATTTTCAGGTAGATGAGTATCTTGTCTTGGGTCTTGTTCGGATTCATGGCTATTTATTTTGCATATTTAACAAGTAAAAGCTTGTAATATTCGGCAAAGTTACTAACTTTGCAGTAAATCTTCAAATAAAAACAGCTATGATTGCTATACTAACAATTATTAACGCAATAAACCTTACAATTATGTCATTTACCTTACCCAGCCTTCCTTATGCATACGATGCATTGGAACCCCATATCGATGCTAAAACAATGGAAATCCACCACACCAAGCATCATCAAGCCTATGTCACCAACCTTAACAACGCCTTGACCGGTACCGATGGTGAAGGAAAATCGTTGGATGAGTTGATGCGATCGGTGGATAAGTATTCTGTGGCTGTCCGCAACAACGGCGGTGGTCACTGGAATCACTCCTTATTCTGGACGCAGTTGTCCGGTAACGCCAAACTGACGCCGTCAGGCAAGTTGAACGATGCCATTGTGGCAAAATGGGGCAGCCTGGATGCCTTCAAGGATGTCTTTAACAAGGCTGCTGTAGGCCGCTTCGGGTCGGGTTGGGCCTGGCTGTGTGTCGATGCCAGCGGTCAATTGGATGTCTGCTCGACGGCAAACCAGGACAACCCCTTGATGCCAGGTGCCGGCTGCAGTGGTACTCCCTTGATCGGTTTGGATGTATGGGAGCATGCTTACTATCTTTTGTATCAAAATCGCAGGGCCGATTACATCGCAGCCTTCTGGAACGTGCTTGATTGGCGTGTCGTGGAAGAAAGGTACGAAAAAGCCACCAAGTAACTTTTCCCCCAAAATAGGCTGGTATCCTTATTCGTTGTATCTTTGAGCTAGCAACCAATTTGCTTCCTCAATGAAAAACGCGATTAAGGATGCCATCTGTTTAGCACAGCTCAGTAATTGTCGAACCTTGTCCATCTACCGGGACGAGGTAAGCCCCTACGGAAAAAACAACTGGCTTTGTTTCATTAAGCCTGAAATCACCCGCCCTTCTGAAAGCATCAACCTGGATGCTATTCTGGAACTGATCCTGGACAGGATTGGAGCCTTCGGTTTGACCATTCATTCGGCCACGTTGTTGTCTGCAAATTACTTGAAAGATCATCGGTTGATCAAGCAACACTATGGGGTGTTGGACGACGTAGCAACGAACGGCTTGGCCGCCTTGAGTGAAACAGCTGCTGAACGACTGGAGGCCCTCTCCGGTCAACCATTGGTCAACCTCAAGGTATTGGGCGGCTTTGAGATGCTGGAGTCTTATCCTTTTTTTAATGCCCATTCGCTCGATTGCCTGTGGCAAAACCAGGAAAATATCAAGCTGGGCGGTGGCGCGTATGTAGAGAAGCTGCGCATTGACCTGGAGACCATTTATGTGCTCAATGGTTTTCATCCCAGGCAATTGGATCATTTTACGGAGAGTGGTCGCAGCATTGTTTTGCTCGACCTGTCAGGCGATTTGTCCTGGGCTGAATCCAGGCGTTATTTTATTGGGGCTACCAATCCGTTGAAGGCTGAAGCGGGCAGTTTGCGCCGCCTGTTGCTTGAGCAGAAGGCCGCCTTTGGGCTGCCTGAAGTTTCACAAAGTTACAATGGCGTTCACTTATCGGCAGGTCCTGTCGAAGCCTTGGTAGAGCGCTTGCGCTTTGAATCTGATTATGACAGCGGTCATCTGATCGATCCGATCAGTCTGCCATTTGGGAAACAGGTCTTCGAAACCTTGGGCCATCTGCCTGAAGCCATGATGAACAATCAGGTGGTAACCTGGGAAGGCCATCATACTTCCATCTTTGATTTGACAGAAGAAATGGACAGTACTAAGGCCATAGAGGTGCTTTCCGCGCTTCGTTTGTAAATCCGTTGTCATCGACGAATGACGTTACAATCCAGGTATCACCACCTTCTTTCGTTACCCTATGAGGCTTTTCTATACCATCCTTGGATCGATATCACTGGCGCTGGGCTTAATTGGCATTGTCGTGCCTGTTTTGCCAACCACACCTTTCTTGTTGTTGTCTGCTGCCTTATATGTGAAAGGTTCACAACGGCTTTATAACTGGTTGATGAACCACCCAACGCTTGGGCCCTATATCACCAATTTCAGGGTGCATAGGGCAATACCCTTTAAAACGAAAGTCGTTGCCATTGTTTCGCTGTGGGTAACCATGCTTGTTACAGTTATTTTTTTCATACCTTTGGTTTGGGTCAAAATTCTTTTATTGACAGTCGCTGCCGCCGTGACCTGGCACATTCTTTCGTTCAAGACACTCAGGTAACATATTCGTCCTCATGTAACGAATACACAAAACTGCCCTATGAAGTACTTTTCAACGTTGTTGTTCGTCCTTCTACTGGCTAGTGTGACGTTGTTTGGTCAATCACAGACAAAACCGGAGACGCTTTCTGTAGCCGTAGTCGGTCCCATGAAGGAGAATTCATAACCAGCAAAACAAAATCAAAAAAAAACCGTATATTTGATAGTCGATAGCTAATAATTCCATTAAACAATAAGTAGTATGAAAATCAGTCAAGCCGTTCAGGACGTCCTGAACAAACAGATCAACGCCGAATTTTGGTCGGCATATCT
>DOBD01000297.1 GCA_003506275.1 Bacteroidales bacterium
GGTCGATGAAGCGCGCAATGATCTTTTTTTCAAGGAACTGTCGGCAGCGGCCGAAGCCTTGGTCGGTGTAGATGGCGCCAATGAGGGCCTCCAGCGCATTGCCGTAAATGGACAAGTGGGGCGTATTGGCGGTGGGGGTGGCGATGATGAGTTTGTCAAGACCCAGGGCTACGGCAAATCGGTTCAAACTTTCGCGTTGCACAATACTGGCCCTTGTCTTGGTCAGGAAGCCTTCCTTCTGTGTTTCGAACCGGTGAAACAAGATGTCGGAGACCAACACGCTAAGCACGGCGTCCCCCAAAAACTCCAACCGTTCGTTGTTGAGCAGGATACCGTCTTCGTTGCGGATGGAGGTTGATTTATGCCGCAAGGCCAGTTCATATAGGTCAATGCGCTTGGGGTAGAAGCCCAGGATGCTGTGAAACAACAAATAAGGCTCCTTCTGTTTGACAGTCAGGAGCCTTATTCGTAGTATAAAATCCTTGATCAGGAAAGACCTTGCCATTTCTTGACAATGATGCTTGCGTTGTGACCTCCAAACCCGAACGTGTTGGATAAGGCTGCGTTAACAACGCGTTTTTGGGCCTTATTGAAGGTGAAGTTTAGCGTGTAGTCAATTTCAGGATCCTCGTCACCTNNATGGTGGGAGGCACGATGTCATTGACAACGGCCATGACGCTTGCAACGGCTTCAACGGCTCCAGCGGCTCCCAACAGGTGACCTGTCATGGATTTGGTGGAACTGATGTTCAGCTTGTAGGCGTGGTCACCAAAGACATTTTTAATGGCTTTGACTTCGGCAATATCCCCCAGGGGTGTAGACGTTCCGTGCACATTGATGTAATCGATGTCTTCGGGTGTCATTCCGGCATCGTCCAAGGCGTTTTTCATCACTGCTGTAGCTCCGAGCCCTTCCGGGTGAGGCGCAGTCATGTGATGAGCATCGGCCGACATACCCATACCGACAACTTCGGCATAGATTTTCGCACCACGAGCCAGGGCGTGATCCAGTTCTTCCAGGATGAGGCAGGCGCCACCTTCGGCCATGACAAAACCGTCACGACTCTTGCTGAAGGGGCGAGAGGCCGTTAAAGGATCATCGTTGCGGGTGGAAATGGCGTGCAAGGCATTGAAACCACCCACCCCGGCAGAGGTGATGGCCGCCTCGGAGCCGCCACACACAAAGACATCGGTTTTGCCCAACCGGATGAGGTTGAATGCATCGGCGATGGCGTTGGTGGAAGAGGCGCAGGCTGATACCGTGCAATAGTTGGGACCTCGGAAGCCGTACATCAGGGAGATGTGACCGGCGGAGAGGTCGGCTATCATCTTGGGGATGAAGAAGGGATTGAAGCGGGGGGTTCCGTCGCCGTTGGCAAATTCGATCACTTCGCGTTCAAAGGTATCGATGCCGCCAATACCGGCACCCCATATGACTCCGATGCGGTCAAGGTTTTCCTTTTCCGGTTCCAAACCGGCGTCGTTAATGGCTTCCTTGGCGGCAATCAGGGCAAATTGGGCGAACAGGTCGTATTTGCGGGCGTCTTTCTTTTCGAAGTAGTCGGTGGGGTCATAGTTTTTGACCTCGCAGGCAAACGTCGACTTGAACTTGGACGTGTCAAAACGTGTAATAGGCCCGGCACCGCTTACCCCGCTGATCATGGCTTGCCAGGTTTCTGGCATGGTCTTGCCCAGGGGGGTAATGGCTCCAAGGCCTGTTACAACAACTCTTTTTAATTCCATACGGTTGTTAGAATGCGTGGCTGATTAAGCTTCGGCGAGTTTGGCTTCAATAAAAGAGATGGCGTCGCCTACCGTGGAAATCTTTTCGGCTTGATCATCGGGAATGGCCAGACCGAATTCCTTTTCGAATTCCATAATCAATTCGACGGTATCCAGGGAGTCTGCACCCAGGTCGTTGGTGAAGCTTGCTTCGGGAGTAACTTCGGTTTCTTCAACGCCTAATTTGTCAACGATAATCGCCTTTACTTTGGCTGCTACATCAGACATAACAGTTGTTTTTTGGGGTTAATACTGAAATTAGTTTGTAATTTTGCGNNGTGCAAAGAAACGAAGAAAATTGCATTTACACTAATTTTTACCCTGGAAACTGCATTTTTTATGCACAAATTGCGCGACTGTGTGCAATTATAACTGTACAACACAACCTATATGTCTACGACTCGTCTTGCTATACTTGCTTCAGGTTCAGGCTCCAACGCAGAGAACATACACCGTTATTTCGCTGGCAATTCCGCTGTTGAGTTGGTGTTGATTGTGGCCAATAAGGCCGAAGCCTATGTCCATGAAAGGGCCAGGCAAATGGGAGTGCCTTCCATGACGTTGAGTCGTGAAGCTTTGCAGGACTCTGATGCGTTGTTGGAGTTAATGAGCTCATACCGCATTGATTTCATTGTGTTGGCCGGCTATTTGCTCAAGGTGCCTGCCGATTTGATTGAAGCGTACCCAAGGCGTATCGTCAACATTCACCCAGCCTTGTTGCCACGCCATGGAGGCAAGGGTATGTATGGCCACAAGGTTCACGAGGCTGTGCTGGCGCAGGGTGATACGGAATCGGGCATCACCATTCATTATGTCAACGAACACTACGATGAAGGGCAGATTGTTTTTCAGGCGTCTTGCCCCGTACTGCCCGGTGATACAGCCGATGATGTGGCAAACAGGGTCCATGCATTGGAATATGCGCACTTTCCACGCGTGATTGAGGCGTGCCTGAAAAAGGAGGGATTGCTTTGATTCCCCCTGGCCAACGATGTAAAAAGGAAGACTTAGTTCTCGATAAAGACTTTGTCGGCCGGATGAGGCGGTAGTTGGAAGCCGAAGGCTCTGAGTAGGTCTCCTTCCTGATCGGTAGCGTTCAGCACCCTGTAGGCCTTGTATTCCCTTCTTAGTACATACTTGGAACGTAATGTATCGAAGTTGTCAGGTGCTTTTTTTAGTGCGCCCGTATCGACCATGGGGTCATAGGCGTGGAGCAAGGCAGAGGCGATTTTATCCCTGCTGCTTCTGGGCACCTTCAACACCGGGCTTTCAGGCACAGGTAGATCTGGGGTGATTCTTGGCAGGTTCAGGTGAAAGAAGTGGTTGAGCTGTTCCAGCACGGTACGTGTTGCATTGGCTTTTCCATCGGACGAATAACCGGCAATGTGTGGGGTGGCAATGAGGCTGCGCTCCAGGAGTTCCTGGTCGATGGAAGGCTCGTTTTCCCAACAATCCAGGGCGCAGTCAATGACTTGGCCATCAGCAAGGGCTTGTTTTAGGGCGGCTGTCTCCACGATGGCACCCCTGGCGGTGTTGATGAGAAAGATGGGCTTTTTCAACCTGGCGAAAAAGGAGGCATCAAGTAAATGAAAGGTTTTATCCGGCCCTTCTTTTTCCAGGGTGGGGTGCAGTGTGATGATGTCGCTATCGGTCAGTATGCGTTCCAGGTCATGGAAGTTCTTTTCGCCTTCATTTCTGGCTCTGGGAGGGTCGTTGAGCAGGATGTTCATACCTAGTAGCCTGGCATTGCGTTCCACTTTTTGTCCACACTGGCCGACTCCGATAATGCCCAAGGTTTTGTCGGCCAGTTTAAACCCGTATTTTTTGGCCAGGACCAAGAGCGAGGAGGTGACGTATTGAGCCACGGCCTTGGCGTTGCAACCGGGTGCGTTTACCCAGGTGATGTTTTTGGCTTCACAATAATCCAGGTCGATGTGGTCATAGCCGATGGACGGGGTCCCGATAAACCGTACGGAGCTGCCTTCCAGCAAGTCTCTGTTGCAGCAGGTTTGGGTTCGGACGATGAGGGCATCCGCATCGAGAACGTCTTCTCGACGAATGGCTCGCCCTGGCAGGTAGACGATTTCGGCGACCGGCTCAAGCAGGCCTTTTAAAAAGGGAATATGAGTGTCAGCGACAATTTTCATAGGAGTAGACAAACNNTTTTACGGGCACAAACGTAGGTATTTCTTTTGAATTGGGGAAGAAGGGGCTGTTTTTAATTCTGCCAAAATGGGTGTATCTTTGCCAGAAACCTCAACGAACCACGTATGACATTCAGCGAAAGCGCCAACCGCTTATTTCTGGAAGCCACCACAGCCTATCACAAGACGGACGATGTGGACGCGACCATGCCCTCGGTATACCCTGTAGGTACCATTGAAGCCGATTTATATCGAAAAAACTGGATTGATGCTGTCCAATGGCATTTGGAAGATATCATCCGTATGCCATCGATTGATCCGTTGGAAGCGTTAGCCCTCAAGCGGCGTATCGACGCATCCAATCAGGACAGAACCGACTTGGTCGAGCGGATTGATACCTATTTTTACGAACAGTTCTCGGCTGTTAATCCCTTATCTGATGCCGTTATCAATACCGAAAGTCCGGCTTGGGCTGTGGATCGTCTTTCCATATTAATCCTGAAAATATGGCACATGCGCGTGGAAACGGAGCGTACCGATGCGACCCCCGACCACCTGGAGCGTTGCCGGCAAAAGCTGGCCGTCTTACTGGAACAGCAACGCGACCTGTCATCAGCCATCGATCAGCTCTTGGCCGATTACGCCGCCGGACGCCGCCACATGAAGGTTTACCGACAAATGAAAATGTACAATGACCCGGCTTTGAACCCGGCCTTGTACGCCAATAAATAAATGGCCAATGTCCTGATCACTCGGTTCTCGGCTTTGGGCGACGTGGCCATCGCGGTACCCCTGCTCAAGGCTGTCGCCACCGCATACCCGGAGGATCACTTTTTCATCGCCACTCAAGCCTTAATGGCCGGCCTTTTCAAAGAGGCTCCTGACAATTTGAAGGTGGTGCCTGTCGACCTGCGTGGTACCCACAAGGGTTTACCAGGGATGTTCAACCTGTTTCGTGCGCTTCAGCCCTTGCACATTGACAAGGTCTGTGACCTGCACGCTGTCCACCGCACCTATCTACTGGGCTTTTTACTGGGTTGGAGACGACCGGTCTTCCGGGTGAACAAGGAGCGTAAGGCTAGGCGTCGGTTGACACGTCGGCAAAACAAGGCGCTGAAACCCCTCACTCCAGCCCTGGAGCGTTACCGCAAGGTATTGGCTCATGCCGGTTTCGTGGTCGATGAGGCGGCGTTGCTGGCTACGTTGCCCGAAAAGAATCGGTACATGGCTGCCGTTCAGGAACGGTTTGGAGCCAAGGAGGGCTTGTGGTTAGGTGTAGCGCCTTTTTCCAGGCACGAAGGCAAGTGCTATCCACTTGAGAAGATGGCCTTCGTAGTGGCTGATCTAGCTCAACGACCTGGCTATCGGGTCTTCCTGTTTGGTCGGGGTTCCGAGGAAGAGGCCACGATGAAAGCCTGGAAAGAGCAGTATCCTAGCCTGGAACTGCCAGTGGGAGGTGATCTTCATGACGACCTGCAACTGATGAACTGCCTGGATGCGCTAGTGACCATGGATTCGGCCAACATGCACCTCGGCTCTTTAGCCAATACCAAGGTGCTTTCCATCTGGGGCGCCACTCATCCGTTGGCCGGTTTTGCAGCGTGGAATCAGCCGACATCCAACCAGCTACAACTGGAGTTGTTCTGCCGACCTTGTTCCATCTATGGCAAGAAACCCTGCTACCGCAAGGATTTGGCTTGCCTGAATGGACTCGAACCACTCCGAATCGTTCATTTTATTGAGTACGCCTTGACACCATGATTGTTGTACTTCAACCAGCTTTTTCCGCACTGAGCGACTTTATCTACTCCCTCCCGGATCGGTTTGAGAAGGAGGGTTACTGCCTTTACAAGGGGAGGAATGAACTTCGGGTGTTCGATGTTAATGGACTTCGCATCAATGTGAAGGCGTTTAAGCGCCCCAATTACCTGAACCGGATTGTCTATTCGTTTCTGAGGCCTTCCAAGGCCAGGCGCTCCTATGAGAACTCCATACGTATGACTTCTCTTGGCTTTGATGTCCCAGCGCCCATAGCGTATATGGAAATCAAAAAAAGAGGCCTGTTGGACCGTTCCTACTTCGTTTCCCTCCAATGTCCGTACTCGAACAATTTCAGGTGCTTTGGCCAATCGCCTTTGACAGAAGCGTTGGCCCTCGTTCCAAAAGCTTTTGGAACGTATGTGGCCAACATGCACGAAGCAGGTGTGTTGCACAAGGATCTCTCAATAGGGAATGTGTTATTTGAAGTCGATCAGGAGCAAGTTCGGTTTTGCCTGGTTGACTTGAACCGCATGCAATTCGGCGCGGCAATTGGTTTGGAAAAGGGATGCAAAAACGTTAACAGGCTAAGGGGCGATGAGGCCTTTTTCAAACAAATGGCCCATTCTTATGCGGAAACAAGGGGGTTTGACCCTGTTGTTTGTTTCGAAAAAATGCTGTGCTCAGCCAGGAAAAGCCAGCAGTGGTTTAGAAGGAAGTCTCTGAGAAAGCAGCGTTTAAGAAAATTGACGGAGGTTAGGAAGCGGCTTGTAGGCCATTTTAAGGCATAAGGCAAAACGATGTAGGCCATTTTTCTTTCGAATGGCGGTCAACGATTTCATGTAGTTCAGCAAAAGGAAAATCCTGTAAAGACGTCTGTGCAGTCGGTTGTCCAGATAGGTGTCGCGAAGTCGTATCAACCAATCGTGAAAAGGAGCCGTCGCAGGGGTCCGTTCGGCAAACTGGTGTAATTGCTGGTGACAGTCTCTGATCAGCTTGTCGTCAAGACGATGTTTTTTGATTTTGGATGCTGCGTAATTGTTGCCGTGTATCCGGTAGCGAACCAGGCAGGCGTCGATGTAGGTGATTCTTCCATGCAAGGCAGCGATGTAGGCCACCCAGTTGTCGTAGTAGATGGAGTCGGGAAAGGGCAATAATCCATGTGAAAGCACATCGCGATGGAACATACACGAATGGCCGCTCACGGCGTTAAGCAGCAAAAAGGACAAGGGGTACAGGTTGGAACGCATGGCGTATATATCTGCTGTTGTCTTTCCTAAGGATATATCATCTCCGTTGATAAGCAGCGAGTTGTGATAGTACAGGAGGCTTCCGTTCAGATGATCCAACAGGTGTTCCAATTTGGTGTTCTCCCAGATGTCGTCTTGGTCACAGAAGAGGAGATATTCTCCGTTGGCTTGAGCAATTCCTTGTTCAAAATTCTGATTGATACCTTTGGTTTGCGTGTTTTGAGAAACGACAAAGCGGGCATCCTTGGCGGCTGTTTGTTGTAGGAGTTCGTAGGTGCCATCCGTGGAGTGGTCATCGATGGCAATTACCTCAAAATGAGTGTAGGTCTGGTTGATGATTGATTCCAGCTGTTTCTCCAGGTAGGCCTGCCCGTTATACGTACAAAGGATGATGGATACGCGTTTTTTTTCTTTTTCGAGCCCATTGACGCATCTTGCGCTACCTTTTTTTTGCTTTTCCGCCATAAGAGCCAGGTTTTCCGATTGGTCTACCCAGTTTTCGGGGTGATGGAGGTGGTATTGGACAGCCACGTTGCGCAGGGAATCCAGCTTGAAGCCGGCCAACTGGAAACGCCAGGTTAGGTCGATGTCTTCACCGATGGCCGGTCTGGTGTAGTCTTCATCAAAGCCGTTGATGGCAAGGATGGCCTTCTTGTGAAAAGACATGTTGCAGCCTTTCAGTTGGTGCATGGGTCGCAGGATGGGCAACAAGCCAGGCCAGCAGGCCGGTGACAGGTAGAGACCTTCTTCAGCAAAACGGAGGCCGGTTTTTTTTGCATTGAACAGGTGTTTGAACAGGTGGTGGTTCATGAACCCGGTCGGTGGTAGGTTGTTGAGGAAAACACGGGTCAACGCTTCGTTGAGTTTGATTCGTTTGCCACCCAGGATGTGGCCTTCCTTGGCGTGGGCCAGGTGTTGTTCCACAAAGCGAGGATGAAGCACACAGTCGCCGTCGATGAAGATTAGGTAGTCGCTGTTGGCAGCGCGAATGGCATTGTTGAGGGCTTTGTTTTTCTGCCAACCCAGGTCGGGTTGAGTGAGGTGTTGCCAAGGCAGGTCGAACGGGTAGGCTGCCAGGAAGGCCTTCATGTGCGGGTGTTCGGCGTCCTCGGAAATAATGAGGTCGATGTCACGACAGGTTTGACGCTTGACGGAATCCAATACCACCTTCAGGAAATCGGTATTTTCGTAAACAGAAATGATGAGCGTAGCACTGGGCATGGGTAGTCAAGCTGTAGGGTTGAGTTTGCGCAAGCCGTTGGGTGTCTGTATGATGCGGTGTTTTCGTGTGTGTGCTCGGATGGCCTTGTTTTTCTTCAACGTTTCCGGTGTTTTGTAGGGACGTTTGTGATCCAAATGCAGACAAATGGCTGAATAACGCAATTGTTGGGGCTTTATTCCGGCGTTGACCAGCCGTTCACCAAATTCCCTGTCCTGGCCACCGTATTGCATGTCTTCGTTGAATCCGTTGATATGGACCATATCCGATCGCCAGCCTGAGCTGTTGCAACCGTTCCAGGAAGCCTTGGCCGGTGTCAAGGTGTTCATGATCCCCGCGTAAAGGGGTGTGCGAAAAAGCTTGGTAGCTTTGAAGGTCATGGGTTGCCCTTGCTGCTTGAGCCAGGCAAGGTTGAAGGCCTTTCCCGTTTCTATATCGGTCTTGGTGAGGCTCAGGCTTACCGGCATGGATAGTTTGTAGTACCCACCGGATAAAAAATGCCCTTTCCTGGCGTGTTTCAGATGGGTTTCCACAAAGTCTTCCCTGGGGATACAATCCTGATCCGTGAAGATGAGGTAGTCGCTTTTCGCGGTTTGGATGGCCTTGTTGAGGATACGGCTTTTTTGAAAGCCTTCATCGGCTTGCCAAACGTGACGGATGCGTAGCGGGGAGCTTTCCATGAACCGTTCGATCAGCAACTGGGTGTCTTCGCCCGAACCATCATCGGCCAGGATGATTTCAAAATCGGTGACCGTTTGTTGTTCGTACCCCCACAGTACTTTTTCCAACCAGGCGGGTTGGTTGTAGGTGGATATGATAACGGCGGCTGCGGGTCTATTTTCTGTGGGTTGCTTCATGCCTGGTTTACTGGTTTTGAACGCGGTGGTCGACGCGTGGTGCCACGTGGGGCGCAAAGGTACGCCATTTTTTATTTTCGTCCGAAATCGGCGGGAATCTCACCCCATAGAGCGGTTTCCCATTTTATGATGGGGATGGCATACGTATGGGTCGCCAGCCAGTGCTCGGCGCGTTCGATCAAATCGAAGATGGGTTCGTTGGAGGACTTGCGTTCGAGTTTGGTGTTGCAGGTTTTCTTCCGTACCCAGGCAATGGCGTTGGCGCTGTCCGAATAGATGGGCAGGGTGGTTTTGTTGGCGGTTTGCAGAGCTAAGGCATGGACAAGGGCCAGGAATTCACCGATGTTGTTGGTGCCGTCCTCGAAAGGGCCTTGATGAAATATGACGTTGCCGGTGCGGGAAAAGACGCCTCTGTATTCCATGCGTCCGGGATTGCCACTGCAGGCGGCATCGACGGCCAGGTAATCGCCGGTTGGTTTGGGTAGGTTTCGGTCGGTAAGATTGGAACTGCTTCTGGAGGCTTTCCAACCTGCGTTCAAGGCCTTCCTGGCGGCTTCTTCCGATTCATAACTCTTGTACTTTGCCCCTTCAAAGCCTTCTACCTGGGCCTTGCAGGCATCCCAGGTGGGGTAAACACCGGGTCGACGACCCGACCACACGACATAGTATTTCCTGGTCTGAGCCATGGGTTACTCGGATCGTTTGCGGTTGGCCACGTAGTCGTTGCGTCGGCCGGCAAAGATGTCAAACCGGCGGAACTCACACTCGAGGGAACCGTTCAGCATGGCTATCCTGGCCGATGGTCTGAGCGCAATCTGTTCAAAGCAATCTTCTCTGTAACTCAGCACCCAGGCGGTGTAGCCTGGGAATCCGTGTTTGAGCCGTTCGCCCAATTGGCTGTACAGGGCGAGCAGGTCGTTGGGTTTGATGCGTTCTCCGTAGGGAGGATTGGTGACCAACAGTCCTGGCAGGGGGGCTTCCGTGATTTTTTGGAAGGCCTGGGTCTTGAGGGTGATGTATTTGGAAAGGCTGGCGCCCCTGATGTTTTTTTCAGCTGTAGCGATGGCCAAAGGAGAAATGTCAGACCCGGTAATGGTAAAATCGAAGGGTTGTTGGCCGGTATCGTCTGTCATCAGTGTTTCCAGGAGTTCAGGGTCGAAGTCGGGCCAGTTTTCGAAGGCAAAACGCTGGCGGTAGATGCCGGGCGGAATGTTGAGGGCGATGAGGGCCGCTTCGATGAGTAGGGTGCCTGAGCCGCACATGGGGTCGATGAAATGCGATTGCCCCTTCCAACCAGCCAGCAGAAGCATGCCGGCAGCCAGGACTTCATTGAGGGGGGCTTCGGTCTGTGCCACACGGTAGCCTCTTTTATGCAAGGATTCACCCGAACTGTCAAGGGCTAGCGTGCATTGGTCGTGAGAGACGTGAATGTGCAGGGGAATATCGGGGTTGGTGATGCGCACCGATGGCCGTTGACCGGTTTTTTCCCTGAAGTAGTCGGCCACGGCGTCCTTGGCTTTGTAGGCCAGAAAGCGGGCGTGTTTGAAATGTTCCGAATACACCACCGTGTCGATGGCGAAGGTTTTCTTGCCGGTGAGCACCGTTTCCCAGGGGTAGTGCTTGAGGGTCTCGTACACCTCGTCGGCATCACTGGCTTTGAACGTCAGCAACGGTTTGAGGATGCGAACGGCTGTACGAAGGTGGATGTTTGCCTTGTAAAGAAGGGTCTTCTCACCTTCAAAGGAGACCATGCGGCGGCCGATACGGATGTTTTGGCCGCCCAGTTGTCTGATTTCTTCGGCCAATACGTCTTCCAGGCCCATCAGGGTCTTGGCAATATAGGTTTCCTGTTTCATTTTCTGGCTTTGGATTGGAGGATGCGGGCATTGGGGGCCACGTTTTCAGTGACCCAAATGTTGCCGCCGATGGTGGCACCCTGGCCAATGGTGATGCGGCCAAGGATGGTCGCGTTGGAATAAATGATGACATTGTCCTCGAGGACGGGGTGCCTGGCTATGCCTTTGATGGGATTGCCTTGTTCATCGAGGGGGAAGCTGCGGGCGCCCAGCGTGACACCTTGATACAGTTTTACATGGGTGCCAATGACGGCTGTGGCTCCGATAACAACGCCGGTACCGTGGTCGATGGCAAAATAGTTGCCGATGGTGGCGCCTGGATGGATGTCGATGCCGGTCTCCGAATGAGCCATTTCGGTAATCATGCGGGGAATCATGGGGACGCCTAGTTCGAGTAATCGATGAGCGATGCGGTAATTGCTAATGGCTCTGAGACCAGGATAACAATAGATGACTTCCTCAAAACTGCAGGCGGCAGGATCACCGAGAAAGGTGGCCTCCACGTCTGTGGCCAACTGTTCGCGTATGGCGGGCAGAGACGCAATGAAGTCGGCCGACAAGGCCTGGGCTTTTTCTTTTATTTCAGCCACCTTGTGGGCTGTCAACGGTTCAGGATTGATACAAGGGGCAGGGGCCACTCCTTGTTGTCTGGAAAAATACAGACCAGCTTGAATTTGGGCACTTAACACCTGATGCAGGCGTTCCACGTTTACTCCGATGTGGAAGGAAAGATTGTGCTTGGTGATGCTGGCGTTCCCGAAGTAGCCAGGGAAAATGACGGAACGGCAGAGGTTGATGATTTCTTCCAAGGCCGCACTGGAAGGCATGGGCAGGGACTCTTGCTGTTCATGGCAGAGGCCCTTCAATAAATCATACTGAGATAACTCCTTAATGGCGTTATTGATTTTGTCGGAATGAATCAGGTTCATGCAAAACGTGTTAAAGGACAGAAGGTTGAACAAAACAAAGAAATAGGTGTTATCTTCGTTGTCTACCAACACGCAAAAATAACCTTTTTTTCTGAGACCCTATTAAAGAAATCTTTCAGTAATCGTTTGCGACTCTTGGTGATTTGGATTACTTTTGCGCTCTCTAACGCAGACTACCCTATATTCCATAACACTAATTATTCAAGGTATGAGTTTATTTATTGTCAAT
This sequence comes from Bacteroidales bacterium, assembly GCA_003506275.1. Taxonomy (GTDB): domain Bacteria; phylum Bacteroidota; class Bacteroidia; order Bacteroidales; family UBA1402; genus UBA8389. The sequence continues at coordinate 12,024 of DOBD01000297.1, forward strand.
TCATCCATTGGACGGAAACTGATCATGAGCATCACCGGCCTTGCGCTGGTCTTGTTCCTGACGTTCCATGCCATCATGAATCTGTTCGTCATCATTTCTCCCGAAGTGTATGACCAGATTTGCCACTTCCTGGGCGCCAACTGGTACGCCATCGTCGGAACGATGGGCCTGGCCTTTCTCTTTGTGGTGCACATCCTCTACGCGTTCTGGCTGTCGTTGCAAAACTACCTGGCCAGGGGTAAGGATAGGTACGCTGTGACAAAAAAGGCCCCCGGTGTGGATTGGGCTTCTCAGAACATGTTGGTGCTGGGCATCATCGTGTTTGGTTTCCTCGCCTTGCACCTGTACAATTTCTGGTACAAGATGCAGTTGCAGGAGATTTTGGGTACAACCGCAGTTATTAACGGTCAGTCAATATCTCCCACAGACGGTGCATTCTTAATTCGGTACACCTTCTCACAGTGGTACTATGTGCTGGCTTACGTAGTATGGCTGGCGGCGCTGTGGTTCCATCTCTCACACGGTTTTTGGAGTATGTTCCATAGTGTGGGATGGAGTGGAAGCAAATGGCTGGGACGCTGGCAGGTTATAGGGAACATTTACGTTACCTTGCTGGTTTTGGGATTCCTGAGCGTGGTGCTTTTTTACTTTTTCAAGAGTATTTTTTAAACTGTAAATGCAAACGAAAATGGCTACTATAGATTCAAAAATTCCCGAGGGCGCGTTAGCAGAAAAATGGTCTAACTACAAGGCTCATCAGAAGCTTGTCAACCCGGCCAATAAGCGTAAGCTCGATATTATCGTGGTAGGTTCCGGTCTTGCCGGCGCTTCGGCGGCCGCAACGCTTGGCAGCCTCGGTTTCAAGGTAAAATGTTTCTGCATTCAGGACTCTCCCCGTCGTGCACACTCAATAGCTGCACAGGGCGGTATCAACGCAGCAAAAAACTATCAGAATGACGGAGACTCCGTGTATCGTCTCTTCATGGATACGATCAAAGGCGGCGATTACCGTGCACGTGAGGCTAACGTATATCGTCTGGCTGAAGTCTCGAATAATATAATAGATCAGTGTGTGGCGCAGGGAGTGCCTTTTGCGCGCGAGTATGGCGGCACACTTGCCAACCGCTCATTCGGCGGTTCTCAGGTGTCGCGTACATTCTATGCCCGTGGACAGACCGGTCAGCAGTTGTTTCTGGGGGCCTACTCCGCTTTATGTTATCAGGTTAATCAGGGTAATGTGGAGCTGTTCACCCGTTGCGAAATGCTGGATCTTGTCATGATAAAGGATGACAAGGGCAAGGAGCGTGCACGCGGCATAATTTACCGTGACCTTGTGAGCGGCGAGATCAAGCGTTGCTCGGCCCACGCCGTGGTAGTGGGAACAGGCGGATATGGAAATGCCTATTTCCTCTCCACAAATGCCATGACAAGTAACGGATCGGCTATTATGCAATGCTACCGCAAGGGTGCATGGTTTGCCAACCCCGCTTTTGCACAGATCCACCCCACCTGTATTCCTGTACAGGGTGACAAACAGTCCAAGTTGACTCTTATGTCGGAGTCTCTCCGTAACGACGGCCGTATATGGGTTCCCAAGAAACTTGAGGATGCGCAGAAGCTGCAGAAAGGTCTGATAAATCCCAACGATATTCCCGATGAGGACCGTGATTTCTATCTGGAGCGCCGTTATCCTGCATTCGGCAATCTGGTTCCCCGTGACGTTGCTTCGCGTGCCGCCAAGGAGCGTTGCGACAAGGGC
>DOBD01000314.1 GCA_003506275.1 Bacteroidales bacterium
CTGCCACCGGAAGGGCCGTCAGGCAAGGTGTGAATAACGCCATACAAATCCAACCCTTTTATGGACGAATTCCACTGAGTCGATGCTTTGAGATTACCCATGACAACCTCGTTGATGGAAAAATGATCCACGCCCAGTTCGGCGACCATTGTTCCTTTGTTGAGCAAATGGGGACAGGCTGCCACTCCCGTAATCTTCCCACCAAACAGCATCTCACTTTTGGGCAGCATACGCACCAAATCATCCAGCCTGAAATCGTTGAAAGCAATAAACAACGTATCGGTTGGTTGTGCGGAGGCCAACCCATCTATCCGGATGTATTCATCAAGGTGTGACAACTGGAACGCTGACACAGCGATGCGGTCGTCTGTTAATTGAAGGGTGGCAGGGTGGACTTGCCAAACGGTATCCCTGATGACAAGTTCAGATGGTTGGAAAGTGGCCTTGAAACCTGGTTTTCCGGAGGCTGATCGACTGAATCGCAGACCAGCATTGATGGTGCCGGCTTGGGTTTGTTTGCCAGCATTACTCCAGAAAAGGCCAATGGAAGCCAGATCGTTCATCCCCCTGACATCAACATTGAGGTTCATGGGGTCGACGGCGTNNGGCGTCACCCACCAGTGCGTTAGCGATGAGTTTGATTTCCTGTTGTGGATTTTCAAGTAAGAAATTGAAGCCTTGTACGACGGACTCACCATACATCAGGTGTGGTGCGACAGCCTTGAATCGGAAGCGCCCTGCCTGGTGGCGGTAAAATCCGTCCAGGTGAATGGGTTGGTCGTAACGAACAGGAACATCCAACACAGCGGCCAAGGCTTTTGATGGTTTCAACGTGGCGTGTACATCGAAATCACTGACCAGCTGGTGGTCTTTCAAGACAGGTGTCGGTAAAGCCGAAGGCAGGTATTCAGCCAGCAGTTGCTTGGCGGAGAAAAGTAGTTCATTGGCTTGAAAGCGGCCTGTCAATGTGGCGTCCAAGATGTCTGAGGTCAAAACATACACCAGGTTGGAGTCTACCGACAAGGCATTTGCCCTGATTTCGTCAACCTTCAGGAGTTGTCCGTTGTTTTCAAACCGCACATCGTTGATGACCAGTTCACCCTGCAAATCCTCGGCTTTTCTACCGGTCAGGTCAGCCCTGACGTTGAAGGCCAGTCGGGGGTCACCGGCTTTCTTCAGCAAGTGAAGTGCCTGGGGATTAATCCTGTCAGCCATCAGGTCAAAATGAAACGTGGCTTCATCACCCGAAAGGTTCATCAGACCGGAAAAATCGAGGCGAGCATTGGGGTCGTCCAGGGACGCGTTGCCTTCAAAACTGGATTCAGTGAAGACACCTCCCACTGTCAGGTTGCTGTAGGTGTAACCAGCCAATACCAAGGAGGATACCAAGCCATCCACGCGACCGCTCAGGTTTTTCTTGTTGCGTTGTATACCCTCTACGGCAACATCGAGGGCCATACGTTCCATGGGCCCTGGTTTAACCAATAAATCAGCCACCTCCAGGCCATCCGACTTGACCCTTCCGTTGAAGCGAAATGGCTTATTCGGGTCTACGGAAATCAGGATGTTGGTCGAGAGGTTGCCGGCACCACTGGTAAAATCACCCCTGATGTCCATTTGACGGTTTTTGGTTGCAATATTACCCATGTAACGAAGGGGGGCCAACCTGGACCATGCGATGGTGGTAGCTAGCTCACCACCCATCAAATCGGACAAATAGGCCAGGCCTTCTGCATTGACCGTTAAGAGACTGACCTTACCATCAATACTAAAATCGGCCGGGGTCAACAGGTTTCCCAGATTGACTTGCCCTTCGAATTGGGCCATGTTGACTATGTTAAACCGAATCGTGTGAACATCCCAGGCGTTGGGACGGCCTTGCAGGGATACGGAAAAATCGATGGGAGCGGAAGCCTTGGCCAGTGCTGGCAGCAAATAGGCCCATTCGGCGGGTACAATTCGACCTCTCACCACGGTAGGAGCGATCAGCAGTGAATCAGGTTGCTTGATAAAGGCATTGAAAGAAGGATAGGTCAGCGATAGCGTAGGAATATCCAGGCTGCTTTCAGCCGTTTTCAAATGAAACCGTTCGAGGTTGGTGTGTTTGCCGTCAAGTTCCAAGGTGAATCTCAGCTGCTCCACAGGCAGACAACAAAGGGTATCAGCGCTTAATTTTACCACTTCCAGGGCAAAAGCCGGTGAGGGGGTTGCGGAAAAACGGATGAGAGTAGACAGGTTGATAACATTGAGGTGATAGGGATCAATGGCGTCTGAAGAATAGGGAACCGACTGTACGTCGTAATGAAAGTTGCCCTCTCTGATCATCACACTGCTGAAACGAAGATGCTTTCCGGAGGTTGTTGAGTCACGACTCAATGCCGTTAAAAGGGGCTGGATATTGAGAGGGCCGTCTGGAGTCGGTTTTTGCAACCAAACTTCAGGCTTGATCAACCGTAAGGCATGAAATTCGATGCGTTTCCGTAGCAAAGGCAGGATACGCAACCCGGCTTCCAACCGTTTGGCCGTAAGCATGGGCGTTCCAACACTGTCTTTCAGGAAAACGTCCCGTAACACCACGCCCCTGAACACATTGAGGCTGGCACTACCAATGGTCAGACTGGAGCCACTGTTAGCTGTCAGGGTGTGTGACAGCTGATTGACCAAACGGCGTTGAAAGCTGGCTGAGTTAAGCACAACCACACTTGAGCCTACTACGATCAGCACCAAGGCTAGCCCTATGTATCCCTTACGTTTCAAGTTTTTTATGTACTTTTGCCGGCAATTGGCTCCCCGCTGACGTTTGTTGGACAAAAATACAAAAAAGACACTCAAATCATAGAGGGAACCGCTCACGATAGCATAATTGTTTACCTATGCAGCCATTAACCTTGTTGGGCATCGAATCATCCTGTGACGACACTTCGGCTGCCGTTATCAGAGATGGCTACCTGTTGTCCAACGTGATTGCCGGTCAGAAAGTCCATGAGGCTTACGGTGGTGTTGTGCCCGAATTAGCCTCCAGGGCACACCAGCAACATATCATTCCCGTTGTTGACCAAGCGATCAAGCAGGCAGGAATCTCTCCCTCCGAGTTATCAGGGGTTGCTTTCACCCGAGGGCCGGGTCTGATGGGTTCCCTGCTGGTTGGAACGTCTTTCGCCAAGGGTTTGGCTACAGCCTTGCGCATACCCATGGTTGAAGTGAACCATTTGCAAGCACACATTTTAGCCCATTTTATCAAAACCGTGGATGAGCCCCATCAGGCTCCCTGTTTTCCCTTTCTCTGCCTGCTGGTTTCGGGCGGTAATTCACAGATCATATTGGTGAAGTCTTATGACGATATGGAGATTGTAGGGCA
>DOBD01000330.1:0-4024 GCA_003506275.1 Bacteroidales bacterium
GACAATTGTGGTAAAGTTTTTCCATATATAGGGAAAAAGGAACGCATTGGGACGAAAATATTCGTTTATCCCAATGAAAATATTCATTCATCCCGATGTTATCAGAAAATGACCGTGATGCAGTGAAAAAGAAAAAGCAGGCAGCTCAAGCAAACCGTAGTTTTTTTCCTATATTTGCCTTCGAATTGGTTCTTCCATTCTTAGTCAAGAGTGGAAAGATTAAAAGGGAATCAGGTGTAAATCCTGGACAGGCCCGCTGCTGTGAAACTCTGTCATCCTTTCGACATACACTTCTGCCACTGGTTTACCGGGAAGGCGTCGAAGGAAGAGTCAGTCAGAAGACCTACCATTTCATGGTTGAGTTTACATCCTCGTGGATTAAGGATGTAAAAACGGGAATAATTCGTTGATTTTATTTTTCTATAGAATAAAAGCCGTCACGAACATGTGATTTCTTTTGTTTGTTGAATAAAGGGAATCCTATATAACGCTATATCGGGTAGCCATCAGGCATTCCCGATTGCATCGTGCGACGGCCATTCCCTTTTGGTAAAGAATCGATTAAAACNNTGTTAGAAATGTTCAATAATGTGTGAAGAGCCTCCGCCGAAGGGATTCGCCGGGGGCTTTGTTTTTACCTATTCTCCGCCCAAAACAGCACATTTAAGCAAAAAGTGTGCAATTATCTCGAAAAAGTATCTATATTTGTCGCGTTTTGCAAAAACAACTTCCGCAAAACAATCAGTAATAACTAAAAAATCATTTATGAAGAAAATAGTACTATACGCTTGTTTGGCAGCGCTACCGGTATCTTATGCCGCGGCGGAAGGTTATCAGGTCAATGCGCAGAGTTCAAAACAAACCGGAATGGGACATGTGGGAGCAGCCATGAAATTGGGTGCGGAAAGCATGCATTTCAATCCGGCCACTTGGTTTTCTGGACAAGAGCGTGGATTTGTCGGCTGGTATTGCCGGCGTTTTCTCCAAAGCTGAATACAAAACATCGGATGGATCGTATAAGCACAAAAGCGATAACGACCCGAGTACACCGGTCTATGTCTATGCCGGCTTCAAGGTTTACGACAACCTATCTGTAGGAGTCAGTTTGACGACCCCTTACGGTAGTGCCATGAACTGGGGGAAAAACTGGAAAGGTTCGCACCTGATCCAAGACATCTCCTTAAAAGCCTTCTCCTTTCAACCTACCCTCGCTTACCGTCCGTTCGAACGGCTGAGCATAGGAGGTGGTCTGATGATGATGTTTGGCAATTTCTCCCTGAGCCGGGCGATATTCTCTTCAAGCGACATGGCCGATTTGGCTACACTCATGCCGGCCTTGGAACCGCTGGCAGAAAAATACAAGAACATCACGCCGGTCTATGCCGAGTTATCCGGGGATGCCGGTTTGAGAATGGGATTCAATATCGGTGCGATGTATGATGTCAATGATCAGTTTACCGTGGGGGTATCTTACCGCTCGAAAGTCAAGATGAAAGTGTCTGAAGGAACGGCCAAGATCTTCTATGCCAACGAGACGGAACTGAAACCGATCTTGGGCTCACAGATTCCGCCATTGGACATGGGTTATCTGGACGCTGAACTGCCATTGCCCTCGAACCTCAACGTGGGAGTTACTTACCTACCGAACGAACGTTGGACAGTATCGGGTGAATTACAGTTTGTGGGCTGGGGCGCATACGAATCTCTGAACGTGGAATTCAGTCCGGAGGAAGAGCTGGGACAGTACAATATCAGTGCACCTAAAAACTATCAGAATACAATTATCTATCGGGCGGGTGCGCAATACGCGTTAACGAACCGATTCGATCTGCGGTTGGGCGCCTACTACGATGAATCGCCCGTGAAAGACGACTTTCTGAACCCGGAAACGCCCAGCATGGACAAACTAGGACTTACTACCGGTTTCTCATTCCGCCCGACGCGGGCTTTTTCGGTCGACTTAGGCATTAACTACGTCACCGGATTCGGACGTACGGGTTCGTATACCGACAAAGCGACCCTGACACAACAGCCCCGTACTTTTGAAGGCAAGTACGATGTACGCGCGTTGACAGCCTCGCTCGGACTAGCATATACATTCTAATACCTAATTATAAAACACACGATGCGGAAGGATATCCCTTGCTTGGGGTATCCTTCTTTTTTATATAAAAAAAAATCGCCATGACCGAAGCCATGGCGACACACTGAATATATCATGAAGAAAGTATTATCAGTTTTGAATCCAGCGCACGTAAGCAAAGTCCATGCGGTGTGGCAGGTCCGGATTGACCGGATAAATACGATAGGCAACTTTATAATTGCCGGCTTCCGATGGTGAAGAGACGAGCTCAAAATACAGTTTGCTGCCCTCCTCTTTCTTGAGCGTGAAAGGCGTGACACTGTACAACGTCAATTCATTCGTTTCCGTATTTTCCTTGGCAACGACAAAATCAATACCCAACATCCCTTTCAGGTTTTTACGGTCAATCACCACGTTAATGGTATAGTCCTCGCCAACAATCTGTCCGTGTTGCGGGATTTCCTTGGTATACGTAAAGGATTCCACCACAAAACTATCCCAATTTTCCGATACTTCGGCTTTCCAGGCAGCGATCTCACGTGCTTTCGCGAAATTGTTTTCCTGAAGCTTGGCAGAGCGGGCGGCCAATTTATTATAGAAGCGTTCGATATAATCATCCAACATACGCTTCATTGTATAATGCGGTGCAATCTGCGACATGGAGTTCTTGATATATTGAATCCATTCCGGCGAATACCCCTTGCTGTTCATCGCATAGAATGTCGGAATGATCTCGCTTTCGAGAATGTGATAAATGGTCGCGGCATCCAACTGATCCTGATACTGCTGATTATCATACGTACGCTTGTCGGTCAACGCCCAGCCGGCACCNNCAACCGTCAAGCACGGAGAAGTTCAACACCCCATTCATTTCGGCTTTTTCACCGGAGGTACCTGATGCTTCCAACGGACGAGTCGGTGTGTTCAACCAGACATCAACACCGGAAATCAATCGGCGTGCCAATTTCATATCGTAATTTTCGAGGAAGATAATCTTACCCAAGAATTCCGGACGACGAGATATTTCAACAATATGCTTGATAAGTCCTTGACCGCCACCATCAGCCGGGTGTGCTTTACCGGTGAATATAAACTGAATCGGGCACTGTTCGTTATTAACGATCTTAGCCAAACGATCCAAATCCGTAAATAACAGATGCGCACGTTTATAGGTAGCAAAGCGGCGACCGAAACCAATCAACAAGGCATTCGGATTGATTTTTTCCAAAAAGGACACCACCTTGGATGGATCGCCTTGGTTCTTCAACCAATTGTCTTTAAACTCGACCTTGATATAATCGACCAACTTGCGTTTCAATGTCTTCCGAATTTCCCAGATCTCGTTATCCGGCACATTCTGGATGACTTCCCAGATATCCGCATTCGACTGATCCTGTATAAAGTTTTTATCGAAATATTTGCGATAGAACTCTTTCCATTCTGTAGCGGCCCATGTAGGCAAATGCACGCCGTTCGTTACCCAACTTACATGAAGCTCGTCCGGGAAATACCCTTTCCAAACCGGAGCGAACATTTTCTGCGACACTTTGCCATGCAGCCAACTAACGCCATTGGCCTCCTGACACGTATTCAAGGCGAACACGCTCATGGAGAACTTCTCATTCGAACCGGGGTTCTCACGTCCCATGTCGATAAATTCCTGCCAGGTAAGTCCCAGTTTAGCGGGATATTCCCCCATATACCGTCCGAAGAGTCCTTCGTCGAAATAGTCATGACCGGCAGGCACCGGTGTATGTACTGTATAAAGCGCAGAGGCACGAACCACTTCAAGCGCCTCTTGGNNCTTTTTGAACATAATCGACCAGACGCTGCACATTGATCAGCGCGGCATGCCCTTCGTTACAGTGATAAAGCTGTTTTTTGATGCCCAGCTTGTTCAACATCAAGATACCACCGATACCCAGCATATATTCCTGTTTC
>DOBD01000330.1:4040-13155 GCA_003506275.1 Bacteroidales bacterium
TCCGTATCCAGCAAATAAAGAGGCACACGTCCCACAGAGACTTTCCAGATATGGGCATAAACAATACGTCCGGGGTAAGGCACCTCCAATACTAATGGATTTCCGGCCGCATCCGTTACCGGTGTCAAAGGCAGCAATCCGAAATTCTGGGGTTCATAATTGGCAATCTGCTGTCCTTCCATGGAAAGCGACTGTGTAAAATAACCGTAGCGATACAAGAATCCGACAGCCACCATGTCAATATTACTATCACTGGCTTCCTTCAGATAATCGCCGGCCAACACGCCTAACCCGCCTGAATAGATCTTCAGGATATTGGTCAAACCGTATTCCATACTGAAATAGGCGACAGAGGGTTTCGCGGGGTTGGGCTTCACATTTATATAAGACTTAAACAGCGCATAAACTTCTTCAATTTCTGCTCGTATCACTTTATCAGCAAGTATTTCTTCAATACGTTGACGAGACAATTTCTGTAAAAGCAAAATAGGATTGCCTTCTGTCGATTTCCATAGTTCGGTGTCTAATTTTTTGAACAGATTAGCACCTTCGTGATTCCACACCCACCACAAGTTATTGGCGATTTCGTATAGAGAATACAGTTCTTCAGGAAGCTGAGCCTGTGCATAAACTTCTTTCCATACCGGAGTATTCACGTTGTTGACTTTAATTTTCATTTCTCTGAATTTAATATTGATTCAAAAGTTGTTTTTTTCTATATGCTTCTGGTAAAGATAAAACTATTACTCAAATATTAAGAATAATCTATCTTGTTCTTACTAAGGATTTTCCCTCGGCAATACGAAATGCCTCCAGGTAGTGAACAATAAACTTATCCCATTCGGCCTGTTCAGCCAATGTAAAACAAGACGTCTTGACCTTGCCTATTTCTTTATTCGATTTTTCGGATAATACACGAATAGCATGGCTGATTGAATCGGCCACCTCATGGTAGTTATCATCCGTTCGATTGATGACCACGACACCCTCTTCAATATGTTCGCCGGAGCACGTTTTTTGGGCCCAGCGACCAAAACCGGCCAGGTTGGTCGTGATGGTCGGTATACCGAAAGCAATACTTTCCAGCGGGGTATATCCCCAAGGTTCGTAATAAGAAGGATAAACCGTCGCGTCCATCCCAATCAGCAGATCGTAATACGATTGATTAAAAATACCATCTTTTCCATCCAAGTAGCAAGGCACAAAAATAATCTTCACCGATTCATCCTGACCGTTCGTAAAGCCACTATGAACAATCTGATTAACCACCCGGTCTTCATTGAGGTTATTCAGCCAATGTGTTAAGTACGGCAGCTGAAGCGGTTGCGTCGTCTGCATATCGCTATCCACCAACATTTTCAAGTCGGCTCGAGCAGCGCGTACCCAGGCAGGCACCAAGACAAAAGCGATTGTTTCTTTTTGGTAGTCGGCCGAAAGTCGCAAGCGATTCATCGCCTCAATGAACACATCGATACCCTTCTTGCGGTACTCATAGCGTCCGCTCGTCGACACGAACAGGGCTTCATCGCTGACAGGGTGACCGAATAATTTTTCGGCAACTGATTTCAACAGGGCACGNNCGGGCCGCTTTCCGTTTTTTTGTATACTCGGACTTTTTCGGCACGAAATCCGGTTCAAACCCGTTCGGTGTGACCACATCCGGCGCCTTAGCCAGCAAGTGCGTCGCTTCCCAGGCCGTGATATCGCTGACCGTCGTGAAACAGTCCACATAATGCGCTGTCTGCTTTTCTATCGAATGCTTCGCCTGCATATTGAGCTCACGGGCCATCTGATCGCCGTCATAGTTATCCATATAGGCATATAACGGTTTATTATTTCCGGCAATGGAACGGCCGATAGAAGTAGCGTGTGTAATGAAAAGTGTAGATACGGCCGGGAGATGCTTTTTCACATACAAAGCGCCCATACCCAACATCCATTCATTAAAAATCGCGCCTACCCGCTTATTCTCCAGCTGATAGAACCGGTAAAAACTCTCGATGACCTTCCCAACGGTATAGGCAAAGATGCAAGATTCGTCGTAATCGCCGTAAGCGCACATGGAATCGACCTGAAAATCCTCCCACATGGCATAGAACAGATTGTTTTTATCCTTGAAAAAAGGCTTAAAATCAACTAAGAACACAATCGGTTCGCCCGGAACCTCCCAGCGCCCAGTCTTGATCTTCAACCCCTCCTTTTCTCCTGCATAAGCAATCCAGTCCTGAAAAAGCGCTTCCTCCTTAAAATCNNCCACCAACTTTATTACAAACTTCCCAACTACTTTCAAACAGGTACTCAAACGTACCACGGCTATCACTCATAGATTAATACGTAATTATTACGCCAGCAAATATAATTTAAATTACCATTTTTATAAAGTTATTCCGATTTAATTAACAACAAATGAGTAGTTTTGTGATAGCAAACACAAGCTAAATGAATTGACAGTCCCTGTTTCAAGGCCTGTAAACATCATACTTATCGAGTTTGCTTCCGTTATTTTATTGTTGAATCACAAATAGAAAAAGGTTATGGCAAAAAAAAGAATATTAAAAAAGGAGATCAGCCACGTTGCGAACGAATTATATACCGAGGCCCTACTCTGCAGTATTTTTGTTAAAAATATCGAGATGGCAGCCATCGAACAAGTCGTAAGCCGTATTTTGGAGATGGAAGACAATTTCATCCGCCGGGCACACAAGCCGGATGCTAAAGAAAATAAAGCACGGGTGAAAGCCTATTACAAGAAACTCGTAGTAGACCTGGAGGCTGAAACCGAAGCAATCTCAAAAGAATTGGAAAAGCTGAGCAAAGGAGCATAATTTTTAGGATGAAGAAAGCATTAAGTAAGGCGCTGCTCAAAATGGCCGGTTGGAAAGCCGGACCCATCGGAGAATATGTGCCGAAATGTGTGGTTTGCGTTGCACCTCACACCAGCAACTGGGATTTCGTTTTGGGCAAATTATTTTATAATGCATTGGGACGTGATGCCAGTTTCCTGATCAAGAAAGAATGGTTTTTCTTTCCGTTCAACCTGTTGTTCAAGAGTCTGGGTGGCGTACCTGTAGACCGCAGCAAGAAAACCTCCGTCACCGAACAGATGGTCGAGGAGTTCAACTCGCGAGCCCAGTTCCATCTGGCCGTCACGCCCGAAGGTACCCGCAAGGCATCGTCCGAGTGGAAAAAAGGGTTTTATTACATTGCACTGGGAGCGAAAGTGCCTATCCTATTGGCTTACTTCGATTACGGGAAAAAGGAGGTCGGTGCGAAAACCTTGTTTTATCCCACAGGTGACGCCGAGAAAGATATTGCCGAAATTCGGAGCTACTATTCGCATGTTACCGCCCGGCATCCGAAAAAATTTGTCAAACCCTAATTCAATAAGCTCATGGCCTCCCAGTTCCGCGTTTCATTGGTTCAATCCGACATCTCCTGGGAAAACCGGGCAGAAAACCTGTCTCGATACGAGAAAAGGTTAAGGCGTTTGCGGGGGAAGACCGACCTGGCCATCCTGCCGGAAACATTCACCACCGGCTTCAGCATGCAGGTGGAGGCGTTGGCCGACGAGATGGAAGGCGAAACCATCCGGACAGTCAGGAGATGGGCCAAGGATTTTGGCTTTGCCATCACCGGCAGTTTTATCGCGAAAGAAGGCGGACGAAACTATAACCGCGGCTTTTTTGTGACACCGGAAGGCGCATGCCACATAGCCGACAAGCGCCACCTATTCCGAATGGGTGGGGAAGACGATTTTTATTCGGCCGGTGAATCCCGCGAGACCATCTCTTATCTAGGATGGAAAATCCGGCTGTTGATTTGCTACGACCTGCGCTTTCCGGTTTGGAGCCGAAACATCGACAATGGATATGACTTGCTGCTGGTTTGCGCCAACTGGCCTGCCCCCAGGCGGCATGTCTGGAGTAGCCTGCTAACGGCCCGAGCATTGGAAAACATGAGCTATGTCTGCGGGGTCAACCGAGTGGGAACCGATGGAGAGGGATTGTCCTACTCGGGAGACTCCTGCCTGATTGATGCCTACGGCAACGCGTTGACCACCATGCAACCCGATCTGGTTCAAGTGGAAACAGTGGACATCGACCTGGAAAGCCTACATCGGTTCAGAGACAAGTTTCCCGCCTGGATGGACGCAGACCGCTTCCAGTTGATCGAAGAAGGATAACCTGTCGATTATTTCCGATTGAATTTGATGTATTTTGGTTCTGTGGGTATGTAATCATCCTTCTCCCACAACGTGCTGGTGATCATCAAATCGGCACTGTACCGATTGCATGCGATGGGCACGTTATGGATACGGCATTGACGCAACAGCATCTGAATATCGGCTTCGTGGGGTTGTGCGTTGAGGTCATCAATTAAAAATACAGCCAGGTCTACCTGTTTGCGCACCACCAGGGCAGCGATTTCAGCATCCCCTCCCAGCGGACCGGAATTCATACACGTCACATCAGCCTTGATGCCCTTCTTTTCAAAAGCATCTTGCACCAAACTACCCGTGGTGCCGGTACACACAATGCGGTGCTTGGACAAAAAATCCGCATTAAACACAGCCCACTCCACTAAATCAGCTTTACGGTGGTCATGTGCCACCAAGGCAATCATCAATTGTTTCATCGATTCATCAAGTATTAACAGTTACAACAGGGCGGCCACAAAACACCAGGCGATGACCCCGCCGCAGATCAATTTTAAAAAAATACCGGCAAAAAAGCCCAGAAAAGCCCCCAAGGCCTGCCGCATGGACAGCCAAAAGGAGTGGCCTTCGATCAATCCGCCGATGAGGGCACCCACGAAAGGGCCCAAAATAATGCCGGGCAAGCCGGCAATAAAACCAAACAACAAGCCCAGGCTGGCTCCAATGACAACCTTACGGCCTCCTCCCAGTTTTTTTGTGCCCCAAACGGGCAGAATACTGTCAAGAAGGGATACCACCAACATAAACAAACCTGTCCACAAGATGGTACTCCAGGTCAGGTCATCAGCAGCCCGTTCGGTAAACTTGAGCAACAACAAACCCAGCCAACTGACGGGCAACCCAGGCAGTACAGGCAGTATGGAGCCGGCTATACCAACCAACACCATCAAAGCACCTATGCAAATAATCAAAACATCCATGGTCTCTATCACGTTGCATTTATGGTAATCAACTCATCCAATCGAGTGGTGTAACAAGGAGACAAACGTTCGTTCCTGAGTTTCCAGGTTTTGCCGTAGCCCTGGGCAGCCACCCTCACTTTGTACGTACCCATGCCGTCGTTGAGCTTGTCAACCGCCTCCAGCAACCGTCGTTGCCTGTCCCGGTCTACGGTGTCGAACAAATCACCCTGCAAGGGCGCATCGGGCACAATATCCGTGATAATCACCCCCGCCTTCTTGTAACGGTAGCCCTCTCTGAACAAATCGGTGAGTAGCCATTTGGCGTATTCAATAAGTTCGGTGGTGCAGGCCGTGGGCAGGGGCAGTTTTAATTGTCGACTGTTTACGTACTGAGCGTCCCGCTCACTGAAAGGATTGGTCATGACAAAGACCAGCATACCGGTAGCACAGGAGTGCTGCTTCCGCAATTTAGCCGCACAGGAGGCCGCAAAGTTCGACACAGCCTCAAAGACATCCTCAAACCGGGTGAGTCGGGTGCCAAAACTGCGGGACGTACAAATCTGCTGCTTGGCGGCCGCCGTGTGTTCCAATTCGAGACACGGTTCTCCGTTCAACTCAGCCCACATCCGTTCCCCCACCACCGTCATGTGACGGCGCACCCAACTACGGGCACACTGGGAAAAGTCGTATGCTGTCCGTATACCTTGTTTATGTAAAAATTCAGCGTACCGTCGACCTATCCCCCATACATCCTCGACGGCCATACCCTTGAGCGCCTTGATGCGCTTTTCCTCGGAGTCAATCAGACAGACCCCTTTGTAGCCCTTGTGCTTCTTGGCGTACTTGTTCGCCACCTTGGCCAACGTCTTGGTGGGTGCCACCCCCATACTCACGGGTATCCCTGTATTCCTGCGCACGGTATTGACGATGGTTCGTCCATAAGCGGACAGGTCAGTATAGTCGTAGCCCCTGAAATCCAGGAAAGCCTCATCGATGGAATACACCTCCAGTTGAGCAGCAAAACCAGCCAGGGTCTTCATCACCCGGTGGGACATATCACCATACAAGGTATAATTGGATGAAAAGACAGCCACCCCTTTTTCTTCGATCACATCCTTGATCTGAAAGGCTGGCACACCCATGGGAATACCCACATCCTTCGCTTCCTGGGAGCGTGCCACCACACAACCATCGTTATTGGAGAGTACGACAATGGGTACATTTTGAAGCGAAGGGTTGAATACCCGTTCGCAGGAAGCGTAGAAATTATTGCAATCAACCAGGGCGAACACAGCGATAAGGGTATGTATGGCACGTCTTTCAAAGATACGGCAAAATTCACGCACAACCGCCCAAAGATTGTGGGTTTTTTGTTGTGATATCGTTGTATTTATTCGTATATTTGATGGCATAAAAGGCCTCTTCTCCGCTGTTTTTCAAGCAGATTACCACTCCATCTGCAGACTTAACCCAATCTGACAAGCATGGAACAGCCGACTCTAACCGGTTTTCGAGCCGAACTCAAACAACGTACCAGTGAGCTTCACCATGAGGTTCATGGCATTCCGTATATCCAGGCACTACTGAAAAACGAACTGCCAGCCCTATCCTATGTCGGATACCTCAAAGCATTGGCCATCATCTACGGAGCCTTGGAAAAGCACGTATTGGGACAAGAAGGGGAGAAGCTGAAACCATTCCTCCATCACTACCTGCGAAAATTACCGTTGCTGCTTTCCGATCTGGATGATCTGGATGGCAGTCAAACACCAGACATCCTGCCGGCCGTAGGTCAAGCACTGATCATGGCTGATGCCATCATGGTTCACAGTATCAGCCGCCCATATGCCCTGCTAGGCTACCTGTACACCCTGGATGGAGCCCTGAACGGAGGCAGCATTCTCAAGAAACACCTATCCAACGCCTTGGGGCTGACCGGTGATACCGGCATCCGGTATTTTTCCTGCTTTGGTTCCAACTACCGCGATTTCTGGATGAACTTCCTGGGAGCACTCGACAATCATTTACCCGATGACACGGCCAGAGAAAGCGTTGTACTCGGTGCAACAGAAGCCTTCGCAGGATTGATAGCCCTCTACAAGATGCTTCACCCTGTCGATAAGGCCATGCTGGGCACACACATTACCTCTTTGAATCCAGAGGCCGGACACTACCCCATCACCACCGACCCCCACGAAATTGAAGCCGCCGTCAAGGCTGGCCTGGCTTGCTGGAACCATTACCCTTTTTACGAAGAACGCTTCGGTGAACGGGGACGACGATTTGCCATCAGCGATGCCGCCTGGCTGGTTGGTCTGTGCGAACTACCTTTGGAAACCGCTGTGGGACAAATACGTTGGCTAGCCAACTTCCTCTCCCTGCGAGGCATGCCCTCCATCACCATGGAAATGCAACTCCACACCCTCCACCACGAACTCGGGTCCCACTCCCCTCATAAGAAGCCCCGCTATCACAACCTGTTGGATGCGGCAACCGTACTCAAGAAGGGCAGATTGAGCGTTTTTGATCAACGCACGTTCATCGAAGCAGACAACCTGTTCAATAAACAGCTCAAAGACAACAACGTGAGCGACCAACGTTTGATACGACTATCCCTGCACATGGGTAGTCTGATTGCCAGTTCCATGGCGGATGGCTCACTATGGCAAGAAGCATCCAGAGCTTCGTTTGAATCCTGGTTGACAGATGAATCGGTGTTTCCTGAGCCTTGGATTAACGCGGTAAAGACAACGTATCAACTGTTGGAAAAGCGGCAAAAACAACCGTAGAAAAGTCCATCAAACCACTACAAAGACACCGGAGTTGCCACCAGCGTGGCTACCGGATCCATTGGCGGTGCACCAGCCAACCAAGCTTTCTCGTCTCCCGGCTTCAGTATGTAGGGCATACGCTGTTTGGTGTTGTGAATAGTGGCCATCAGTTCGTTGGCCGGCCTGGTAATGATGGTATAGGTTGGCAGCATCAGGCCGGAACCCGGTTGCTTCCACACGCTCCACAAACCGGCAAATGCGAAGGGCTGCTCATCCGGCAAGGTGATGAGATAAGCCTGTTTCTGTTTCCCTTTGGGATCCAACCACTGCCATTCATAAAATCCATTGGCCAGTACCAGACATCGATTGGCCAGGTAGGGTTTGAATGAGGGCTTCTCATGCAAGGTCTCCAGTCTGGCGTTCAAGGTGTTCTTTCGAAACGACTCATCCTTCGCCCACAGGGGCATCAACCCCCAACCAAACCGTCGAATGATATCAGGTCTGTCATTGGCTATGACCGGCGTGAGCGGATGGGTGAAACCGTTGAACCGTTCGGTTGGTTCAAAATCATCCATATCCAGGGGTTCGGCCTGGTAATGGCGTTTCAACTCGGAAACAGACAAGGTAAGGCGTGAAAAGAAGCACATGGTCTTGTTATTTTCCCTTTTTATACCCTCTCCTGGCAACACCTGAACCACGTTTGTGGTGATGATCCTTGATGGAATAGGTCACGACCCCCCAAATGCAGAAATGGTTGGCATCGGTGACGCGTATAGGTTGGAAGGCAGGGTTGGCAGGCACCAGATAAACAGCCTCCTTTTCAATCTGGATATACTTGAGGGTAAACTCCCCGTCCAGAAAGCAGACGACGGTATCACCATCCCTGGGTTCAAGCGACTTGTCAATCACCAACAAGTCGCCGTCTTCAATGCCGGCATCCACCATGGATGTACCCCTCACCCGTCCGAAAAAGGTACTGGACGGATTTTCAATCAAGGTTTTATTCAAGTCCAGGCTAAGATCGATGTAATCCTGCGCCGGACTTGGGAAGCCGGCAGCTATGCCACCTTCCACCAACGGCAAGCACTGTTCGCTTTCCACATCAGCCTTGAAGAGATCCAACCCCGGTGATTTTATCCGTTTGCTCATTTTCAGAGACGTATTAACTTGTTTAGGGACGTTTCAGTTTGACGTAACAAGGGACATCCCTATCGCAGGTCACCCTG
>DOBD01000260.1:0-121 GCA_003506275.1 Bacteroidales bacterium
GGAACCGAAACCATCCATTTCGGTCAACAATTGGTTGAGGGTGTTTTCCCGTTCGTCGTTGGCGCCCATGTTGGGATTCTTGCCACGAGCCCTGCCTACGGCGTCGATCTCATCGATAAAC
>DOBD01000260.1:210-5086 GCA_003506275.1 Bacteroidales bacterium
TCCTACGAGCAGGGCGCCCTTGGGTATTTTGCCACCCAGTTCGGTGTATTTGGTCGGGTTTTTCAGGAAGGAAACAATTTCTTCCACTTCCTGCTTGGCTTCGCTCAAACCGGCTACGTCCTTGAATGTGACCCTGTTGTTGGAACCTTTGTCAAAGAGTTGGGCCTTGGATTTTCCAACACTGAAGACGCCACCACCACCGGCACCGCCGCCACCACCAGCTCCCGACATCCGTCGCATGAAATAGATCCAGACACCGATCAGGAGAAGGAAGGGTAAAGCGTTTAGTAAAAAGGAGAGCAGGTAATCCTTGTTTTCCTGATATTCGACGGTTCCATTATACCCGTATTTATCCCGCATTTCCTTATGGAACACATCGAAGCGGTCGGCAGAATTGATGGTAACCAGCATTTTGTGGGGTTTCTTGCTGGCTTCTTCTCCGAAGACAGTCACTTTGGCAGAATCCACGATGTTGACTTCCACAATATCCTTGCGTTTTTGCACCACCATGCTTTCAACCTGGCCGTTTTTAATGTAGGTTTCAAGTTCGGTGACGGTCGCTTTTTTGATGGCTTCCCTGTTGCCTGCCAGGGAAAAACCTATGATGCCCAGGAGAATCAGACCATAAATCCAATAAATGTTGAACTGGGGGGGCTTACTTTTTGAAAGGGGTTTCTTTTCCATGTAATGGGGTGTGAAGGGTTGGATGAGGCTAGCCTCTACAGTGCATCAGCAGAAATCATACCAAATCGGGAACGACTGTCAATTTGGCATCCGACCAAAGGTGTTCCAGGTTGTAATACTGTCGGCTGGCTTGGTCAAACACATGCACCATTACATCTCCGTAGTCTACGGCAACCCAGGTGGCATTGCTGAGTCCGTCCACCGCCAGGGGTTTCAAGCCGGTGGTTGTTCGGACGTACTCAAGGGCTGCATCGGTCACGGCGTTGATGTGGGTATTGGACGTGCCTTCGCAAATGACGAAGTAGGAGCACACGGCCTCCAGGGCTGTCATGTCGACGATGACGATCCGGCGACCTTTCTTCTCCTGGAGGCCTTCTTTGATACGGTTGACAAGGGTTTCTGTTTCTGTCATGCGGTCCTGTTAGGTGTGAGTTGACTTCACAAAGATAACGAATAATTTTGGTTGCTAGTCGGTTAACTTTTGTACCTCAGCCATTTCCAGAGCTCCTTATACGTGATTTTCTTACCATACATAAGGATTCCGGTCCGGTAGATCTTGGCCGCCATCATGGCAACAAGCAGGAACGTGATGACCAGCAAACTGAACGAAAGAACCAATTCCCAAAACGGTACACCGAAAGGAATACGCACCATCATGACGATGGGGGAGGTGAAGGGACNNCTGCCAGGGGACCATCGGGATTGTTGGCGCTGTACATGCCAGCGTATAAGGCGAACAGAACAGGAATCGTGAGAGGAAGTGTGAATTGTTGGGCATCTTCCGGGTTGTCGATGGATCCGCCCACGGCAGCAAACAAAGAGGCGTAGAGCAGGTAACCGCCTAAAAAGAACAAGATGAACCAAATAGCCAATTCGCCCAGGTTGAGGTTTTTGATCACCTCCAGCGTTTCGGCCAGCTTGACGTTGGCTTCACTGGCACCATCGGTCAAGGTAGCCATATCCTGAGGGCTGAGGGTTTGCCCAGGCATATTTAGGGAGGGGTTGCTCATCATTTGTTCGGACAGCACCGTGGCTTTTTCGGGAGANNTGTTTCCCAAATAGGCCGTGCCTATGCCCAGGATACCAGCGATGAGCACCACCCATAAGAGCACCTGGGTCAGTCCGACCAGCGCGATGCCGATGATTTTGCCCATCATCAGTTCAAAGGGTTTAACGGAAGAAACAATGATTTCTACAATGCGGTTGGTCTTTTCCTCGATAACACCGTTCATCACCATCGCTCCGTAGGCAAAAATGAAAATGTATATCACGATGGTACAGATCATACCGATAATCATGGCCAACTCGGAGGAACTCTTTTTTTCACCGCCTTGCTCATCCCACTTGATGGTGCCAACGGATACGTTGACGTCAGCCTGCTGGATGATGGTGTCCAGGCCTGGTATTTGGTAAGAGGCGATTTTATCCTCTCTGGCCAGGTGCTCAAGTTGGCGGTTGATGTTGTCCTTCAATTCCATTTCCACTTGCTTGCGGGCAAACAGGTTGGTGCTGCCTGTGTCGGTGTTCAGGTCACCGGCAATAACCAGGAGGGCATAGATGGAATCGCCGTTCAAGGCGGCTTGTTTGTAGATTTCAGGATCGCCATAGGTCGGTACAAAGTGATACTGTTCATTGCTTTCCAGCCTGGGGGCGTACAAGCCGGTGTGGTCGGCGACAGCCACCTGCTTCACCGTGTTGTCTTTAACCATGGACAACAGCAACGGTACGGCAATCAATGCGATTAGCAAGATGGGGGTCAAGAAGGTAAGGATCACGAATGATTTCTTGCGGACGCGGCTCATGTACTCGCGTTCGATGATAAGGCCTATTTTACTCATGACTGCACGGTTTGAATGAATATGTCGTTCATGGTGGGTATTTGTTCTTCAAAGGAGCGGATGTCGTACTGAGAAGCCAACTCTTTGAGGAGCTGCCCCGTACCAGTATCCGGTTTCTTCATAATGGTCAGGTACAGACGGTTCTGTTTGGTTTCGGAGGTCAATACCTCGTAATGGGAACCATGCTTCAGCTCGGTATCGCCATCGGCTGTGCAGAGGGTGTAAATGCCTTTGGCGTGTTGCTGGCGTATCGTTTTGACGGATCCCTGCAAGACCACTTTTGAACGGTTGATCAAGGTGATTTCGTCGCAGATTTCTTCGACGGATGCCATGTTGTGGGTGGAAAACAGTACGGTGGCTCCGTTGTTTTTCAGGTTGAGGATTTCATCCTTGAGCAGTTGGGTGTTTACAGGGTCAAAACCACTGAACGGCTCATCGAAAATGAGCAGTTTGGGTTCATGCAGGATGGTGATGATGAATTGCACCTTCTGTTGCATACCCTTGGATAATTCTTCCAGCTTTTTGTTTTTCCAGGCTTCGATTTCGAACTTTTCAAACCAATAGTTGAGCCGTTTGGTGGCGTCTTCCTTGCTCAGACCTTTCAGTCTGGCCAGGTAAAGGGCTTGCTCGCCCACCTTCATTTTTTTGTAGAGACCCCGCTCCTCGGGCAAATAGCCGATTTGGGCAATGTCGGTGGGTTCGAGTGGTCTGCCCATCCAACGTACTTCACCGCTATCCGGAGCAGTGATGCGGTTGATGATACGGATCAAGGTGGTCTTTCCGGCACCGTTGGGTCCCAGTAAACCATAAACCTTGTGCTCGGGTACGTGCAGGTCCACATGATCCAATGCCAGGTGGTTGGCGTAACGTTTGACCAGTTGGTCAGCTTCCAGCGTGTACATAGGTAGTTGTTATGTTTTGGTGATTACTGTCTGACAATGATGCGTTCGCCCAGCGTCTTGGCCAGGTCTTTCTTGACGTCTAGCAAGGCCATCAGTTGGGTTGAAAGGTCCATGACCTCGTTGTCGTTTTTCTCCTGGGCGGCTCTTTTCAACCTGGATTCAGTCTCCAGAATGATTTCTTCCAACACGCCGTTCCTTAGCTCCAGGAGAGCACGGGGCACAAGCTCGTCCAGTTGTTCGGCTTCTTCGGGCAGCGTGGCATATTTGGTATGTATTTTGCTTAGTTCATAGGGGTCGGAGAGCATGTCGGCCGCTACCAGGCTGATGGTGGCGTCCGGATGGTTCACAAAATACCGCTGTGGCTTGAAGCCAGGACGTACGGACTGTTCGATGGCCTCGGTCAGCATGGTGGCGAATACAGGGTGCGTGAACTCGATTTGCTCTTCGTTCAATTCTCTCTGTATGAATTCAATGACGCCAATCCCCGGGGGAGGTCCCGGTGTTTCTTCCTTGAAAAGCCGGTGGTCACCAAACCGGACGATGTACCGGATCAGGTTGGCCTCAAGGGCTTCCAATTTGCGCCTGACCGACGCCGAACCTTGATTGGCGCCTTCTTCGATTGGTTGGTAGGCGTCGGGGGTGGATGTCGGGGGCTCGGGTGTGAAACCGGGTGGGGGGGCTTGCGTCGGAGCTGGCTCCTCCCATTGACTGGCCGGGGGTAATGTTGACGACGCATTACTTCCACTTGGCGCACCTGTCCTGGCTACTCTCTCCCTGACGGGCTGTTGACGCAGGTGCTGGATCCGTCGTTTGTCCACTTCTTTCTGCAAGACTTCTTCCCTGATGCTCAACTGTCGGCTGCATTCGGTGGTGTAAACCGTGCGGGTAATGTCATCGGCAATGAGGGCGATGCTTTCCACAATGTCCTGAATGAGCCTGGCTCTGGCGGCCGGATCATCGCCGGCTTCTTTGAGCAGGATGTCGGTCTTGAAGCGGATAAAATCGGTCTCGTTGGCTTTGAGGTATTCGGTAAAGCTGGAGGCACTGTGCTGGCGGGCGAAAGAGTCGGGGTCCTCTCCGTCGGGTAGCAGGAGGACCTTGATATTCAACCCTTCCTCCAGCAGGAGATTGATGCCTTTGAGTGAGGCCCTGATGCCGGCTGCATCGCCATCGTACAACACGGTGACGTTGGTGGTAAAGCGATGGATCAGGCGGATTTGCCCATGGGTGAGGGCCGTGCCGCTGGAGGCAACCACGTTTTCGATGCCGGCCTGGTGCATGGACAACACGTCGGTATAGCCTTCCACCAAGTAACATTTGTCATATTTGGCAATGGCCTGTTTGGCAAAATAAATGCCGTAAAGTTCGTTGCTCTTGTGGTAAATCTCTGATTCGGGCGAATTGATGTATTTGGCCGTTTTATCGTCTTTCTTGAGGATACGCCCTCCAAAG
>DOBD01000324.1:0-3509 GCA_003506275.1 Bacteroidales bacterium
GAATCATACTGGGTTGACTGGCGGAGTACTGTTCGGCGTACTGAGTGGTGCCCAGACTGTTTTGTCCTACCAACGGTCCTCTTTCCGGGGCGTTCAACCGGAGGATACCCAGGCTGTCGCTGGGCAGGATATTGGTCAACCGACGGGTNNGGGTTGCTGGCGTAGGGATCCAGTCCATCGATGGCGATGACCTGTCGACTGGTGTCTGACAGGCCTGGGGCCAGCCAATACTTCAACTGCTTGGTCGAATCGGGAAACTGATCCCAGGCTTTATGGAAACGGAAAAAGAAGTCACCCACATACACTGAATCACAGCCCGTTTCTCCCCCGGAATCTCCGCCCGTGAGGGCTCCGCAGAGGCGATGATGGCGGTCGAACAAGGGCGAACCGGACGATCCATACCAGGTGTGACCTTTTTCCCAGCGAAGTACCCGCCAGTGGTTGCCCCTGGATATGCCATCATTGATGCCTGTCCAGTTGGCGGGGACCAAACTGTCGTTCTCCAGGCTGTATTTGAGTGTTTCTCCCCAAGGGTGGTGGAGGTTGACATAGGGATGGGAGGTGTTGACCGTATCGGTGGTCCAACCGGCCAAATAGGGTCTGTAATCGGCAGGAGGCAGTTCGTTGAGTTCCAGCAGGGCGAAATCCACTTCATTGGAAAGGGCTCTGGTCTGGCTCCCTGACAGAGAGAAGGCCACGGATCCTCTGATCAAGGGGTTGCACCGGGGTGAATGGTAATTCAGGTATGTAATCACCCGGCTACCGTAGGAGGCGTTGTTTTGCAGGCAATGGGAGGCTGTCAGCACATAGGGTCTGCCATCTTCCGCCGTGTTGTTGAGGAGGGTGCCTGTGCAATAGGTGTTGCCGTTGATGATGAGCAGGCACGTGCTGTGTGAGAGGGAATCCAGGCTGTTATCACAGGTTATTTCCGGCAGACAGGGCAGGTCGAGCTGGTTGAAGCGGGTACCGGATCGGAACAAACCCAGGTAGTCATGGTTGATTTCGGTAATACGTATCTTGCCTCTGAAGGCGGCATGGAGGGGCTCGTGGTATTCGATGATCAGCTCATCGCCATCCACGGGTGCCACGCTGAACTCACCACCGTCTGGTTTGTTGCGGTTGGTAAATCCCCCCAGGATGGTTGAACGGTCGCTGTTGTACAGAAAGACAGCGGCACCGTCGGGCAGCTTGAATTCGCTGAACAGGACGTTGAGGCTGTAGGCTCCGGGGGAGCGTATGCCCACTTTCCAAACCCAAAGGCTGTCTCCAAGGGTGAAGGTGACACCGGCTGTTTCAGGACTGAGATTGGTGAAGAGGGTGTGGGCGAATTTCAACCCTCCGATGCGGTTGCCTGGCAAGGCATCGATGGCCAGCAGCGAGTCGGTGTTGATGGGGGGCATTTGCAGGAAGGGATCAACAGGGGCACCCAGTGTGGAAAACTGCTCAGCACCAATCGCCAGGGGATTGCCACCGAAGGATAGTTGTGCCTGGGTCTGAAGACCACTTTCTCCGATTAGTAACAGGCAACAACACACAGCAAACCGACAAACGGCTATTCGTTTGGTAACGGGTTGCACATGGCTTGAGGTGAGTGTTTTATGCCCGTTTCTGTCAGGATGCGTCCTGCGTATCATTGACTCCCTTACTGTTACGGTTAAAATAGAGCTGAACCGGCCACCAGGTGGCTGGAAGGCTGATGAGCAGGGTGGTGACCAGTACGAGCAGCACGTCGGTCAGTTGGAGTACAACCGGGTAGGCATCGACAATGTAATGGCCGCCGCCACCCAGTTTGAGTAGACCAAAGGTTTGTTGGAGCCAGCAGCCCAATGATCCCAGGATAATGCCCAGAATGGCACCAGCCGTTACGATCAACCTGCCCTCGGCAAGGAATACCCGTCGGATGAGGGTGCGGTCGGCGCCTAATTTGCTCAGGGTCGAGGCATCCGCTCTTTTTTCCAGGATGAGCATGGAAAGGGAGCCGATGACGTTGAACAGGGCGATAAGCAGGATGAAGGTCAGAATGAGGTAGGTCATCCACTTCTCGACGCGGTTGATGCGGTAAAAATCGGCCTTTTGTTCCATCAGGCCAAGCACACTGTAGTCGTCCCCCAACCATCCGGTGAAGCGGCTGATGGCTTTCTCCGTATCCGCCCCCTCCTTGAGCTTGATTTCGACAGCGGTCACAGCCTTCTCGTATTCAAACAGTTCCCTGGCAAACGACAGGGGTACAATGACATAATTATCGTCGTATTCGGGTTGGTTGAGGCCAAAGGTGCCGCAGACGAGCATCTGGAAGGTTTTATAGGATCCGGCCGGGTTGGCCAGGTTGATGCTGGCAGTACGGCGGGGTACGTGGATGGTAATCGGGTCTATGAACGATTGGCCGGTTCCCAGGACGGAAGCAATGCCTACCCCCAGGGTGGCGTATTCAAAGCCGTATTCTTCGAGTTTGAATTGGCCGGCGTACATGAGACTATCGATGTTGGTCAGTTGGGCGAAGTCGGCTTCCACTCCTTTGATAACAGCGCTGGTCTGAGCGTCCTTATAGGTGAGCAGGGCGTTTTCTTCCAGGGTTTCGGTGTAGACGTCCACGTCTTTATCCTGTCGGATGGCCTCGAAGGCGGCACCATCGGTCAGGAAGGTCTTGCCTTTGTTGACCTTAATCTTGATTTCAGGGTCGAACTGGCTGTACAAGCCTCCCAGCAGGTCTTGAAATCCGTTGTAAACCGATAGGGTGACAATCATTGCTGCCACGGAAACGGCTACACCCAACACGGACACCATTGACACGAGGTTGATGGCGTTGTGTGTTTTTTTGGATATCAGATACCGGCCGGCAATGAACAGGGACAGTTTCACGGTAACGTGTTATTGGGGTTTGATCTTATCGAGAATGGCGTCTATGGATTCGGCGTAATCCAGGGAGTCATCCAGGAAGAACGTGAGTTCGGGCATGCGACGGAGTTGGTAGCGCAACCGTCCGGCTAGGTCGTGTCTGAGGGTTTTGGCCTGCTGCTGCACTGATTGCAGGACGGTCTGGGCTTGATCTCCGGGAAAGATGCTCAGGTACACGCGGGCTGTGCTCAGGTCCGGGCTGACCCTGACCTGGCTGACAGTGACCAACAGGCCATGGGTGGCCCTGGTCTGGGCTTGGAACACTTCGCTGAGCTCTTTTTGCATCAGTCGGTTGATTTTTTGTTGTCTGGTCGTATCCATGGGATTATGCTTTACGAATGAGGGTCAGGCCATCGCGCAGGGGTAGCAGCACGGTTTGAAGGCCGGAATGGTTGGCAATGTACTGGTTAAATTCGGAAATGGCAAGGGTTTGGGTGTCGTTGGCCACAATAGGACGCAGCACTTTTCCGCCCCAGAGGGTGTTGTCAGCCAGGATGAAGCCGCCTGATGGCACTTTTGGGAGAATGGCCTGGAGGCAGGAGAGGTAGTCTCTTTTGTCGAGATCCAGGTAGACCAGGTCGAATGGGCCTTCAAGGGTTGGCAGCACATCCAGT
>DOBD01000324.1:3549-4230 GCA_003506275.1 Bacteroidales bacterium
TCGTTGTGTTCGATGGTGTGTACTTGGGTCTCGTCGGATGAGCCTTCGGCCAGGCAGAGGGCCGAGTATCCGGTGAATGTACCCAGTTCCAGGATTGTGCGTGGTTTGATCATCCGACACAGCATCACCAACAGCCGGCCTTGATGTCGGCCTGAAACCATACGGCCGTTGAGCAGCCTGAGTTGGGTATCTCTCTCCAGCCGACGCAGAAGTTCGGGCTCTGCATCGGTGTGGTCCAAAACGTAGGTTTCCAACGCTTCATCCATACCTGCGGGTTTATTCTATCGAGGGAAAATTGGGGAGCAGGAAGTGGTCGGCGTTATTAATGATGGTATCAACGTGGTTGATTTCCAGGAAAGTGGTGCCACCGGCTACGCCGAAGCTGCTGCTCAGGTACACGATGCGGTCGTCGCTCTTCAGCCATTGTTTCTGCTTGAGGGTGCGTAGCGCTGCTACCAGGTAGATGCGGGTGCTTTTGCGGATTTCCTGATACAGGGGGAAGACACCATAGGAGAGGGCGAGTTGTCTGACCGTTCGTTCCCGGTAACAAACGGCAAAAACGGGGGTCTTGCCTCTGAACGCTGCGATGAACCGAGCTGTCGTTCCTGTGTAGGAATCCGTGACGATGGCGGCGGCTTTGAGGGCAGACGTGGCGTTGACCGCCTGCTGCGCCAGAAACGC
>DOBD01000324.1:4285-25004 GCA_003506275.1 Bacteroidales bacterium
TCGGTGCGGTAGTAGATGGCATTGGCTACATCGGTTACCTCGGCCCTGGTGGGCCTAGGGTGTTCTATCATGGTGTGTAGCATCTGAGTGGCCACAATGACGGGTTTCTTTGCTTCGACACATTTACGGATGAGCATACGTTGAATACCGGGAATTTTCTCCTGAGGCACTTCGATGCCCAGGTCTCCTCTGGCTACCATCACTCCATACGCTACTTCCAGTATCTCGTCGATGTTGTCGACGCCTTCCTGGTTTTCAATCTTGGCGATTATCTTGATGGGACTGACATTTTCATCAAGGATTTCCTGGATGGCCAGCACATCTTGTTTGCTGCGCACGAAGGAGTGGGCGATGAAGTCGACGCCGTAGTCGATGGCGTATTGGATGTTCTTTTTGTCTTTTTCGGTCAGGGAAGGCAGGTTGATGCGTACGCCGGGAATGTTGACGCTTTTGCGGCTGCCCAGC
Organism: Bacteroidales bacterium; assembly: GCA_003506275.1. Lineage (GTDB taxonomy): Bacteria > Bacteroidota > Bacteroidia > Bacteroidales > UBA1402 > UBA8389. Next base: position 4,751 of record DOBD01000324.1, read on the forward strand.
AAACCGTCGTTTTTTGCTTCACAGACTAGGTGGTCGGTGTATTTTTCAATGACCTTAAGGTCGATTTCTCCATCGTCAATGAGCAGGTCGGTACCCACTTCGATGTCGTTGACCAGGTTGGGGTAAGAACAACTGATGCATTCGGTGGTGGTTTCCCTGTCTGGGTCGCCCACAAAGCGGATGGTGTTGCCCGTTTTCAGTACGATGGTTTGTCCGTCCTTATTGGCCGTGGTCCGGATTTCCGGGCCCTTGGTGTCCATCAGGATGGCGATTTCCGGGGAGACGGCTCTTACGTTCTTGATGATCAGGTCAAAACCGGCTTCTCCCAAGTGGGCCGAGTTCATGCGGACAACGTTCATACCTGCGTCGAACAGGTCTTTGATGAAGGGTACATCGCAGCGTTTGTCGGAAATGGTGGCGACAATCTTTGTGAATTTGGTCATAAAATGAGTTTATCGGTTGTGTAAGGCCAACAGGGCTTCAACGCCCTTACGGTATGATTCCATGCCAAATCCTGCAAAGGTGGCTTGGCAGGCTGTGGCGATCATGGATATCTGACGGAAGGATTCCCTCTTGCTGATGTCGGAAATGTGAACCTCTACGACGGGGGTGGTTACGGCCCGGATGCAGTCGCCCAAAGCGATGGACGTGTGGGTGTAGCCGCCTGCGTTGAGTACGATACCATCGTAGTCGAAGCCTACTGCCTGGATTTTATCAATCAGGTCTCCTTCGTGGTTGGATTGGTAATATTCAAAGTGGACCTGGGGATAATCGGTTTTTAATACCTCCAAATAGGACTCAAAGGGTTGGTTGCCGTAGATACTGGGTTCACGTTTGCCTAACAAATTGAGATTGGGGCCGTTTATGATGGCAATGTTGATCATGTCGCTGCCTTTTTTAGTATTTTTGTCCACCGGGGACGGCGGTAACACCGGGCTGGTCGGTTGGAACCGACGGCTCCGTCGATGTCGGCCTTTTTTAACGCTGCAAAGGTACGATTATTTTTCAACATCCGTTAAATGAAGCTTTCCGGAGACACCCATTCCATCAAAAAATACACGGCTTACCTGAAGCTGGAAAAGTCGCTTTCTGCCAACACGCTTGAGGCTTATCTGGACGACTTGGGAAAGTTGTTGGATTTCCTGGATGGAAAAAAAGCAACGACAGCGGTAACAGCAACAGATTTGGATCGTTTTTTTGGTGGTCTGAGGGATCTTGGTTTGCAGGCGAGGTCACAGGCCAGAATTCTGTCTGGTTTGAAAGCGTATTACCGCTTCCTGCTTTTGGATGGTCAGATTGAGGCCGATCCGACGGAGCGCATCGACGCTCCGTCCTTGGGGCGTCATTTGCCTGAAGTGCTCAGTGTGGCTGAAATTGATGCCATCATTGGGGGAATCGAATTGACCAAGAAGGAGGGTCAACGCAACAGGGCTATGCTGGAAACGTTGTATAGCTGTGGTTTGCGGGTGTCTGAACTGGTGGGACTAAAATTATCCCGGTGCTATTTCGATCAGGGTTTTATCATGGTGGAGGGCAAGGGTAGCAAACAGCGCCTGGTGCCCATATCCGAGAGGGCTATGCAGGAAATTTCCGCCTGGATGGATGACAGGGCGCTTTTGCCTGTTAAAAAGGGGCAAGAGGATTTTGTGTTTTTAAACCGTAACGGTTTTGCACTGACTCGATCGATGGTGTTCCGCATCGTGCAGTTTCAAGCCGCCATGGCCGGTATTAATCGTACCATCAGTCCTCATACTTTCAGGCATTCTTTTGCCACGCACCTTCTGGAGGGTGGTGCCAATTTGAGGGTGATACAGCAGATGTTGGGGCACGAAAGCATCCAAACGACCGAAATCTACGCCCACATGGATAAGTCCTACCTCCGTGAACAAATCCTCTCCTTCCATCCCAGAAACCGTCTTTAAGTCTTCTTAGGGATGCCATCCTTTTTTCAGAGGCTGTCAAGTTGAAGGGTTTCTGTAGCGGAGACTTCCACAGTCAGGCTATCATTGGTTGTACTGTCTTGCAAAACCGAATAGGGCGTTTGGCAGGTATACGGTCTGGTGATGGGTTGCTTGGGGGCTGGAAACGTTGCTCGATAGTTGGTTAGTTCCTTGTCGGCCAGCACCTTTTCCAGGAACGAGCCAAACACTGGCAGCGCCGTTTTGCTGCCTTCTCCCAGGCTCCCTGTCCTGAAGTGAATGCTCCTGTATTCACCACCCACCCAGGCACCACCAACCAGGTTGGGAGTGATACCCACAAACCAAGCATCGGAGTGATTGGACGAGGTGCCGGTCTTACCGCCAATGTCGGTTTTGTAACGGAAGAGATCCCAGGACCAAAGGTTTTGGGTTGTGGCGCCCGGCTCCGTCATACCAGCCAGTAGCATTTGCGTCATAAGGAAGGCTGTTTCGTAGGGCAGGGCTCGTTTAACAGTGGGTTTGTGTTTGTAAATAACGGAGCCGGCGCTGTTTTCTATCCTGGTCACAAAGACTGGTTCCTGAACCAAACCCTCATTGACAACGGTGCAATAACTGTTGACAAGTTCCAACAGGGAAACATCAGACGATCCCAAACAAACCGAAGGTGTCTCTTCCAATTCGGAAGTAATACCCATGGCATGGGCTGTGCGAATGATGTTGCGGATGCCGGTTTCCTGGGCTACCTGAACCGCGATACTGTTGATGGAACGGGCAAAAGCGTATTTCAGTGTCATGGTTGTGCCACTGAAAAAGCCGTTGGCGTTGGTCGGAGACCACACCGTCGTATCTCCGAATGGTTCGAGATCCCAGTTGATGGGTAGGTCGATGCGGTAATCACAGGGGCCCAATCCTTTGTTGAAGGCTTCGGCGTAGACAAACAGCTTGAAGGTGGAACCGGGTTGCCGTTTGGATTGTACCTTGTCGTATTGCCAGGAGTCAAAGTCAATGTCGCCCACCCACGCTTTCACATGACCGTTCTGTGGTTCCATGGCTACGAAGCCGCAGTGCATGAAACGTACCATGTAACGAATAGAATCCAGCGTACTTAACTTCATCTCCTTGGTACCGTTTTTGTAGTCAAACACCTTGACCGTATGAGGTTGATTCAGGTACCAGGTAATAGAGTCAGGTTGGTCGGGGAAGCGCTGTTTCAAGGATTTGTAGGCTGGTGTCCGACGGGCTATTTGTTCAATGAAACCGGGTATTTCCTGGTGGTTTTCATCTTGCCAGGGATTGGTCTTACCCCAATGACTGTCGAACTGCTGTTGTAATCGACGCATCTGTTTGAGTACGGCTTCCTCGGCGTAGCGTTGAACCCTGGTGTCCAACGTTGTGTGTATTTTCAATCCGTCCGAGTACAGATCGAGGTTGTTTTGTTCACAGAAAGCCTCCAGGTATTCCACCACGGCTTCTCTGAAATACAAAGCCTGGCCATCTGAATACGTTTCCACCTTGTAGTTGAGCTTGATGGGTAGTGTTTTGAGAGAGTCGCAGGCGGCTTTGGTCAAGACGTTGTGAGTGCGTAGGTTTTCCAACACCACATTGCGACGCCTGAGGCTGTTTACTGGATTGATGCGGGGATTGTAGGTGGTCGTGGCCTTGAGAAGTCCCACCAGGGTGGCTGCCTGTTCAGTGGTCAATTTGTCAGGCGTGGTACTGAAGTAGGTCTTGCTGGCTGTTTTGATGCCGTAGGCGTTGCTGCCGAAGTCGACCGTGTTCAAGTACATGGTTAGGATTTCCTGTTTACTGTAGAAGATTTCAATCTTGATGGCGGTGACCCATTCCTTGGTTTTCATAATGACCAACCTGAGACCTGGAATCTTCCCCAACAACCCCGTCGAATAGGCTGATCGGGTTTTGAATAGATTTTTTACCAGTTGTTGGGAAATGGTGCTGGCCCCTCTGGACTTGCCTTGTGTCATATCTTTGGCAGCGGCAAACAGGGCATGGAAATCAATACCGAAATGCTTGTAGAAACGTTCATCTTCGGTATAGATCAAGGCGTCAATGACGATGGGTGCGATCTCTTCATAAGGCACCGGGGTGCGGTTTTCCTTGAAATACTTGCCGATCAATTGACCATCGGCACTGTAAATCTCCGTAGCGTAGGTTTGTTCAGGGTTGTTGATGCTCATCAAGCCGGGTGAGCGCCCGAACAGCCAAAACAGATTGATGTCCACCATGATCAGGTAGGCGATGAAAAGCACCATCAGGTCGCCGCCAATAATGAGCACCTTCAGGTACCAAGGTGACCGTTTGTACCATGCTACATGGGCATTCCATCGGTTTTTAAGGTAATGACCTACCTTGTTGAACAAGGGTTTTGACTTTTCAATCAATGGATTGACCTTGTCGATCAGGGTGCGCAAAAGGGATGAATTCATGGTCATGACATTCTGAGAGCAAAAGTACCTTATTTTATGACGGAATGGAAAAGGATGGCATCCTTTTTTAAGGGATGCCATCCTTTCCTATGGGATGCCATCCTTTTTCATAAAAAAATGGGTTTCAAGATGGAAAAACAATAAAGTGTTGTACGTTTACAGCAAGTATTCACACATAAACCCCTTGTTATGATCAAAAAACGCTTGCTTTTACTGGCCGTTGCAGCCATGTTTTTGACTGCTTGCGGCAACAAGGCCACCGATCAAGGTCTTTCCTATGAAGATTCCGTGGCGATTAATGATTCGCTGGAGGCTACGGCTGATCAGTTGATGGAAGAAATGGATGTCGCTGCATCCGATGTGGAAAATTTGGTCAATGAAATCAACAAGTAAGGTCATGAAACAAACAACATCCTGGTTGATGGCTGGCCTCGCCGCCATCGTAATGGCCACAGCACCGGCCACCCTCTGCGCACAAGGCGCTTCTCAACAACAGACAAACAAGGCTCAGACCCCCAAACACAAAGTGGAGCGTAAACTCGACAAGGTGCAGGGTAAGCGGGACAAGGCCGCTTACGACTCATCCACCGTTGAGGGGCGTCGAGCTGAAGGTAACGTTAACAAAGAATCCCTTAAGGACGACAAGGTACAACCCAAGAAAGCTGACAAGGGAAAGCGACATGCCTATGGCAAGGACAAGGATAGCCTGCAAGGCAGGGACTTCGGGCAGGCCAGGGCTGCACAGGCTCGTCTGCAAGGCGAGAAGGCTGATACGTTGAGGATGAAGACAGACAAAGCCATGGAGACCGTGAAGGTGGCCAGGGAAAAAGTAGACCAAGCCAAAGCCAACCTTGAAAAAGCCAAAAAAGCAGGCAAGCTTTCCGAAACACAGTATGCGGAAAAAATGAAGAAAGTGGAGGCCGCGCAACAGGCCATTGATAAACTGGAAGCCAAAGCCAAGAAAGGTAAGACTTTGCTCGAAGGAGCTACCGTCCAAGGAGAAATCGAAGGAGCTACCGTCCAAGGTGACGTCGAATCAGAGGCCGCCCCTGTTGAAGGAGAACAAGCAGAACCCTTGCTGGAAATGGAGCAAACCGAGTAACAGAGCAAACCGAGTAACAGAGCAAACCGACTAACGGAGCAAACCAAGTAACGAAGCAAACCGAGTAACTCAAATCAGCGTTGCCGATTCCCTTTTTCTCCCTTGTCTGATCAATAGGGCAAGAGCCGTCAACGCCACTAATGAAAGGGGACTCAGCCACCAGGAGGCCTCCAGTCCCAGATTGTCCGGGTCTCCAGTAAGCCAGCCCTTGTTTTCTGCGAAAAGGAACAAGGCTGAGAGGGCGTTGTTGGTCATGTGGGCAGCCACAGGCACCCAAACCGAACCAGACCACCACAATAAATAGCCAAACCAGGCACCCAACAGCAGCCTGGGGAAGAATCCGAAAAATTGCAGGTGGATAGCACTGAAGACAAAAGCCACCACCCAGATGCTGAGGTGTTTCACCCAATCAGGCGTTTGGCCCATCATGACCCGTTGCTTGCGTCCCAACAGCCTGCCCAGCCACTGTTGGAGCAAGCCACGGAAAAATAATTCCTCACCGAAGCCAGCCAGAATGGCTATGATCAAAAGGCTCCAGGTCAAATCCAGCCACGAAGTACCGGAAAGCATTTGTTCAGTAAGAGCGGTGGCGGTCGCCTCTGACTGCCTCATCCAGGCCTCCACGCCCTCCAGACCAGCCGGCAAGTGCAGCCCCTCATTCCAGCTGACCAACACGTTGATCAGCGGTATGGCAGTCACCACGCTAAGGATGCCCAAAGCCAATGCCCGCCCGTTGGGACGCTGAAGCCCCAGGTACGACACCGGTTTTTCCTTGTTGAGTAAAGCCATAAAAAAAGGAGGCAGCACAAATAGACTGAACGATTGGATGGCCTGTGTCAACCGCAGCAATCCCGTATCCTCCAGTAAACGCCCCGACTGTTCCATCGCCTTCACCAGATCGAAGGAATAGGTGGCCAGCAACACAAAAATGGTCAATAACCAGGCCAGGAGCATTCCGCCCAGAATGACAAACAACAGGTACATCAACTGTTTGATAACCTCAAAGGGCCCCTTCATCATCGAATTTTTTACAAAGATAAGGTTTTGTGCCACAATCTTCGAGCCAGTTTTTTCCTGGACTGTTAAGATTGTCGGCATGGCTTTGTCAATTCAAAGAATAAGTGTAATTTTGCGGCTCAAATTTAACAACTATGCAGGTAGACAAACACGTTATCGATCAGGTCAATGCTGTCATTACCATCGTATTGGACAAGGCCGATTACCAGGAAAAAGTAGAAAAGACGTTGAAAAACTACCGGAAGAAGGCCAATGTGCCCGGCTTCCGTCCAGGCAACGTTCCGGCCGGCCTGATCAACAAACTGTACGGCAAGGCTGTTTTAGCCGAAGAAGTACAACAGTTGGTGGGTGAATCGCTGTACAATTACATCAAGGACAATCAACTGAACATCCTGGGCGAACCCATGGCCAGCCTGGATCAGCCCGCCATCGATTTCGATACCCAGGAAAGCTTTACGTTTATGTTCGACGTGGCCCTGTCGCCCGAACTGACGTTCACGCTCAATAAAAAGGATACCATCCCTTACTACACCATCAACATCACCGAAGACATGGTGAATGAGCAGGTGAAAAGCATGGCTTCACGCAACGGCAGCTACGTCAAGGTGGATGTCGCCGAAGAAAAAGACGTGGTCAAAGGGCAGTTGACCGAACTCCAAGCCGATGGGCAACCAGTAGCCGAAGGCCTGGTGGTGGATGACGCCGTTCTGATGCCTGCTTATGTCAAGGAAGCCGGTGAAAAAGCCAAGTTCATAGGATCCACCGTTGGTCAGACCGTCGTATTCAATCCTGCCCTGGCCTACGACAAAGCCGAAGCCGAATTGGCCTCCTTGCTGCGCGTGGCCAAAGATGTGGCAGTGACCATCGAGTCGGACTTCGCATTTGAGATCAAGGAAATTACCCGTTATCAGGAAGGTGAACTGAACCAGGAACTGTTTGATGCCATCTATGGCAAGGATGTGGTAACCAGTGAAGCCGACTTCCGCGAACGCGTGAAAGCCTCCATCGAAGCACAGTTTGCACCCGAAAGTGACTACCGCTTTATGGTCGATGCCAAGAACGTCCTGCTGAAGAAACTCAGTGACGTGGCCTTCCCCGTCGATACCTTGAAACGTTGGGTGTTGACCACCAAAAAAGACCAGACCGAAGCTTCCGTTGATGCCGATATGCCGGCCATGATTGAAGACCTCAAATGGCACCTCATGAAAGAGCAAATCGTGAAGGAAAACAACCTCACCGTGACCGACGCCGAATTGTTGGAAACAGCCAAAAAAGTGACGCGGGCCCAGTTTGCCCAGTACGGCATGATGAACGTGCCTGAAGATCTTCTGACCAACTACGCCGGCGATATGCTCAAAAAGGAAGAATCCAGGCAAAACATACTGGACCAGGCCATGAGTGCCGTGGTGGCTGGTTACCTGAAGGGAGTGATCAAGCTGAACCAGAAGTCGATCAGTGTCGAGGATTTCAACAAACTCTACGCCTGATACCCAGCATTAACCTGTGCTGATTCACACCAGCACAGTGCCTTTTTTAAAATAGGCGGTGGAATCCAATTCACCGTCTTTTTTTTTGTTTTACTCGTTTTTTTATTTATAAATTTGTTTTCCGGCTCAAAAAAGGGGGGTATCGGTGGAGCGATCAGTCCACAGGAACGAAATAACCCCGATAGCCGACAAGTTTTCAATAGGTTAAAAGGATTAAGGTTACACGTTACACAACACGATTCGTATGAAGGATTTTCGCCATTTTGCCACCGGTCACCTCAACATGAGTGGAACGGCACTGGATGATTACATGAAGATCACCAGCAATTACATCTCTCCGACCATTATCGAAGAGCGTCAACTCAACATAGCTCAGATGGATGTGTTCTCCCGACTGATGATGGACCGCATCATCTTCCTGGGAACGCAGATTGACGACTATACCGCCAACGTGGTACAAGCCCAGTTGCTTTACCTGGATTCAGCCGATCCAGGCAAAGACATCTCCCTCTACCTGAACTCCCCCGGTGGGGGCGTTTACGCCGGTTTGGGCATTTATGACACCATGCAGTTTATTTCGAGCCCCGTCTCCACCATCTGCACGGGTATGGCTGCCTCCATGGCCGCTGTCCTGCTCGTGGCCGGCAACAAGGACAAACGTTTCGCCCTGCAACATTCCAGGGTGATGATCCATCAGCCCATGGGGGGCGCCCAAGGGCAGGCTTCTGACATCGAAATCACTGCCCGCGAGATTCAAAAACTCAAGAAGGAACTCTACCAAATCATTGCCGACCATTCCGGAAAGTCCATGGAAGAAATAGAGCGAGACGCCGACAGGGATTATTGGATGACAGCCGCTGAGGCCAAAGCATACGGCATGATTGATGACGTAATGAGTCGTAGCAAGTAAGATGGCAAAAACAGTAGATAAGTGCAGCTTTTGCGGCCGTGACAGGGATCAGGTCGACCTGCTGATTTCCGGTACAACGGGCAACATCTGCAATGATTGCGTGGAGCGAGCCTATGAAATGGTGTCCGACATCCAGAACAAAAAGAAGCAGCCTGGGAAGAAAGCATTCGACGTGGACAGGAAAAAACTGCCCAAACCCAGGGAAATCAAAGCATTTTTAGACCAGTATGTCATTGGTCAGGATGAGGCCAAGAAATATCTTTCCGTATCGGTATACAATCACTACAAGCGCCTGCTGCAAAAAGATGCCGGCGATGAGGTGGAAATTGAAAAGTCCAACATCCTCATGGTTGGCTCTACCGGAACAGGAAAGACGTTGCTGGCCAGGACCATTGCCCGTAAATTGCACGTGCCTTTCACGATCGTTGATGCCACCGTGTTGACCGAGGCCGGTTACGTGGGCGAAGACATTGAGAGCATCCTGACCCGCCTCCTGCAAGTCGCCGATTACGATGTGCCTTCAGCCGAGCGGGGCATCGTCTTTATCGACGAAATGGACAAGATCGCCCGCAAAGGTGACAACCCCTCCATTACCAGGGATGTCAGCGGTGAAGGAGTACAACAAGGACTGCTCAAGTTGCTGGAAGGCTCCGTGGTTAATGTGCCGCCTCAAGGTGGACGCAAGCATCCCGACCAGAAGATGATACCGGTGGACACGAAAAATATCCTGTTCATCTGCGGTGGAGCCTTCGAGGGTATTGAAAAGAAAATCGCATCCAGGCTGAACACCAAGGTTGTGGGGTATGGTGCATCGAAAGAAACGGAACATATTGACCGTACCAACTTTTTGCAGTATATTGCTCCTCAGGACCTCAGGTCGTTTGGGCTGATACCGGAAATCATCGGTCGACTGCCCATACTAACCTACCTGAACCCCTTGGACAGGGAAGCCTTGCGCCAGATATTGACGGAGCCCAAAAACTCCATCATCAAACAGTATGTGAAACTGTTTGCCATGGACGAGGTGGAACTGACCTTTGAACCGGCTGTTTATGAATACATCGTAGACAAGGCGATTGAGTTCAAGTTGGGTGCAAGGGGACTGAGAGCCATCTCGGAAACCATCATCATGGATGCCATGTACGATGCCCCTTCCGGAGACCAGAAACACTTGACCATCACCCTGGATTACGCCAGGCAGAAAGTAGAGGCATATAGCCACGCCAGGTTGAAAAGCGCTTGAAAGAAACGTTGCATAGGAACCATACGACCGTCACTACGTTAACTGAAGCCACGCTAGCATGAAAGAGCAGGAGGTATTGATGAAAAGCCTGAAGACCCACTTCGGATTCGATGCATTCAAGGGGAATCAGGAAGCCATCATCCGGAACGTCTTGTCCGGCAATGATACCTTTGTGCTCATGCCGACAGGGGGTGGCAAGTCGTTGTGTTATCAGCTGCCTTCCCTGCTCCTGCCAGGCACGTCGGTCGTCATTTCCCCCTTGATCGCCTTGATGAAAAACCAGGTGGACGCCATGCGTAACTTCAGCGAAGAGGACGGAGTGGCTCACTTCATCAATTCTTCGTTGAACAAAGCCGCTATCGACCAGGTCAAGGCAGACATCCTTTCAGGCAAGACCAAGCTGCTGTATGTGGCGCCCGAATCGTTGACCAAGGATGAGAACATCTTGTTTCTGAAAAACATTCCCATTTCCCTCTTTGCCGTGGATGAAGCCCATTGCATCTCGGAGTGGGGCCACGATTTCAGACCTGAATACAGGCGCATCCGTCCTTTGATCAACGAAATCGGCCGGGCACCCATTATTGCGTTGACGGCCACGGCCACCCCCAAGGTGCAGCACGATATCCAGAAAAATCTGGGTATGGTCGATGCCACCGTGTTTAAGTCGTCTTTCAACAGACCGAATCTATATTATGAGATTCGCCAGAAAGACAATAGTATTGATAAAGAAATTATCAAATATATCAAAGCCAACGAAGGAAAATCCGGAATTGTCTATTGCTTGAGTCGCAAGAAAGTAGAAGAGTTTGCGGATATCCTGCGGGCAAACGGGATTAAAGCCTTGTCATACCATGCCGGTATGGATTCGGTTGCCAGATCGGCCAATCAGGATGCTTTTCTGATGGAAGAGGCCGATGTAATCGTGGCTACCATTGCCTTTGGTATGGGAATCGACAAGCCCGATGTCCGTTATGTCATTCACTATGATATTCCTAAAAGCCTGGAAGGATACTACCAGGAAACCGGTCGTGCCGGCCGGGATGGCGGAGAAGGTCAATGTATTGCCTTTTATGCCTACAAGGACTTGCAGAAATTGGAGAAGTTTATGCAGGGAAAACCCGTTGCAGAGCAAGAAATAGGTCGGCAACTGCTCTTGGAGACAGCCGCTTATGCCGAAACGGCTTTGTGTCGGAGAAAAGTGCTATTGCATTACTTTGGTGAAGAGTATTTGGAAGAGAATTGTGGAAGTTGTGATAATTGTTTGAACCCTAAAAAACAAGTGGAAGCAAAAGAATTATTAAGTGCGGTGCTGGAAGTGGTCAGCACGCTGAAGGAGAAATTTAAAGCTGAATATGTAGTCAATATCCTTTTAGGTAATGAATCCGCCGAAATACAGTCGTATAAACACAATGAACTGGAGATTTTCGGATCCGGTCAGGATGAAGACGAGAAAACGTGGAACGCAGTCATCAGACAGGCCCTTATTGCCGGCTATCTGGAAAAGGATATTGAAAACTACGGATTGTTGAAGATTAGTAAAAAAGGTAAAGACTTCATGACGAAGCCCGTTTCCTTTAAAATAACTAAGGATAACGAGTTTGAAGAGGAGGAAGAGGAAACTCCTGTTAGAGGAGGGGGCACGAGTGCCGTCGACCCGGTCTTGTATTCGATGATGAAGGATTTGCGGAAGAAATTGTCTAAAAGACTTGATGTACCTCCGTTTGTGATTTTTCAGGATGTTTCCTTAGAGGCTATGGCAACGACCTATCCGATTACCTTGGAAGAATTGCAGAATATCCCCGGTGTGGGGGCTGGTAAGGCCAAACGTTATGGTCAGGAATTCGTGACGTTGATCAAGAAACACGTGGAAGAAAACGAAATCGAACGCCCCGAAGATTTGCGGGTCCGTACCGTCGCCAACAAGTCGAAACTAAAGGTCTGGATCGTACAAAGTATTGACCGGAAAGTGGCGCTCGACGATATTGCCATGACGAAAGGTCTGGAGTTTAACGAACTGCTGGATGAAGTGGAAGCGATTGTCTATTCCGGGACACGCATCAATATTGATTACTTCCTGAATGATGTGATGGACGAGGATCATATTCAGGATATCTATGAGTATTTTAAAGATTCTGAAACGGACGACCTGGAAGATGCGATAGAGGAACTAGGTGGTGATTACACCGAAGAGGAAATCCGCTTGGTCCGAATTAAATTCTTATCTGAAATGGCGAACTAAGGATGATAAAAAACGCTAAAAATGAAGACAGATATACTTTTTAGGGTGATGTTCCGTTTTATGTTTTTAAGTGTTTTATATAAAGTAGTATCAGATATGAATAAGTATTTCCGGATGAAAACTTGGTGCTTGGGGTGTTTGTTTGCGTTGCCGGTACTCGGTGAAGCTCAAACGTTGTCCGATTCGGTGATTATGACTGTAGCGGGTAAAGAGATTTCTCTGGCTGAGTTTGAATATATGGCTGCTAAGAATAAAGAGGTTGATTTGACAAACGAGGAGTCGCTGAATGCTTATGTAGATTTGTTCAAGAAATATAAGATGAAGGTGGCCGAGGCCGAAGAGTTGGGGCTGGATAAAACGGCCGACTTTACCCAAGAATTTGCCAAATACAAGGGGGAACTGACGGCTAGTTATTTGTCTGATGAAAAAGGTCAGGAGGCCGTTGTCAGAGATATCTATGACCGAGGAGATTATGCGCTCGAATTAAGTTATATTCTTTTTCGTTTTCCGGGACGGGTGGTGTCTAAAGATACCGTTTCGATTTATCAAGATGCTTATAAGGCTTATGAACGTCTCCGTCAAGGTGAGGATTTTGAGGCAGTAGCCCAATCTCTGAAGCAGGATGACGCTGCTTCAAATGCTATATATGCCGAGACTGTCCATTCGCTGTTCCCATTGAAAGCCGCAAAAGCATTCGACAACGTGGCCTTCAATCTGAAAGAAGGTGAAGTTTCCGCACCGGTGCGGACGGCTTCCGGTTATTATGTCATCAAACTCAATAAACGGAAACCTAATTTGGGCATGGTGAAAGTCGCCCATATCTTGTTTAAAGTCGACAAGGAACACCCGGAACAGGAGACGGAGATCCGGGAAAAAGCGGAGCAAATCCGGACCCGAATTTTGGATGGTGAAGATTTTCAGACCTTGGTTCAAACGTATTCGGATGATACGAGTACGAAAGAAAAGGGAGGTGTCTTGCCGTATTTCATGATGGGCAGTTTTATCGCGCCGTTTGAGGATGCAGCCTTTGCCATGAAAGATACCGGAGAAGTGTCCGGCTTGGTGCAAACCAAATTCGGTTTTCATATTATCAAGTTGTTAGATAAGAAACCGCGTCCGTCTTTTGATGAGGTGAAAGATGGTGTTGCTTCTGTCCTGAAAAGGGGGGAATGGAATTTTGAGTATTATCATGCTTTTGACTCCTATTTGAAAGACGCTTATCAGTATCGGCTCTATCCGGAAGCTTATGCTGCTATACAACGGGCTTGTGATGTCTACTTCCCTACAGATTCCATGTTCTTTAAAGAAGTCGAGACGTTGGATAATCCGTTGCTCGAGGTGGATGGACAGGTGCTGTCTCAAAAAGACTTTCTGACTTATTTGTTACATAATCCGTTTTCTACGAAGACTTATTCCGGCGATTTTATGCAGGAAGTTTATGAGCTCTATGTCCGGGATATTCTTACCGCTTTAGAACAGCAGAACCTAGAAAAGAAACATCCGGAATATCCCCTTTTACTTCAAGAATATCACGATGGTATCTTATTGTTCGAAATCAGCAATTCCAAGGTTTGGGAGCATCCTCTGGCGGAACAACCGGAATTGGAAAAACGCTGGATAGAGGAACTGGAGAAGAAATACCCGGTAACCGTGAATACTAAATTATTGAAAAAGATTAAGAAATAGTAAGAAACCCGATGAAGATTTGCATTCTTTTCATAGCATTTGTATTTTTGTTGGGTGCATGTAAAAATACACATGCGACGGAAGGGGATGTTCTGGCCGAGGTAAAGGGGAAAGTGCTTCGAGAATCGGAGATTAATGGCTTGATCCCTACAGGCATTTCTTCTAAAGATAGTCTCTTGTTCGCAGAGAATTATACTCGGAAATGGGTGAAAGACGAGTTGATATATGAAGTGGCCCGTGAGAATTTGGGCGATGATGCCGCAGAGATTAATCAATTGGTAGATGCTTATCGGAGGTCATTGATCCGTCATCGTTATCTGGAACGGTTGTTGACTGAAAAACTCTCCTCGAATATTCGTGAAAGCGATAAGCTGACTTTCTTTGAAGAGAACCAGGAACTTTTTACGCTTGATGATGCCATCGTGAAAGGACTGTTTCTAAAAATCCCCATTGATGCACCGGCGTTGGATGATGTGAAGAAATGGTATAAGTCGAATGCGGTTGAATCTTTGGAGAAAATTGAAAAATATAGCATTCAGAATGCGAGTGTTTATGAATATTTTTACGATCATTGGGTCGATTTTGGTGAAGTTATTGCCAATATCCCAATGAAAGTAACCAATGCAAATGCTTTTTTGCGGGCGAACAGGCAAGTGGAAGTCTCCGATAGCTCCTATTGCTACTTGTTGAATATTCAGGAATATATGCCGGCAGGTAAGGTGGCCCCTTATGATTTTGCCGAACCGCGGATTTTGGAGATGTTGATTAACCAGAAGCGAAAAGCCTTTCTGGAAAGTTTCGAAAATGAATTATACACCGATGCTGTAAAACGGGGGGATGTGAAGTTTTTTACAGACCGCCATGAGCATAACTAATAGAAAAGAAATGAAAAAGATTTTGATTTTGTTCTTTATGGCATGTTGCTCGCACGTGCTGATGGCGCAGGATAATGTGATCGATGAAATTGTGTGGGTGGTAGGTGATGATGCTATCTTGAAATCAGATATCGAAAAGCAACGGTTGGAAATGCAGTATGATGGACAACGTATTGAAGGTGATCCGTACTGTGTCATACCGGAAAGAATAGCGATTCAGAAACTTTATTTGAATCAAGCGAAGATAGACAGTATCGAGGTGAATGAGGCGCAGGTTATTCAGGAAGTGGACCGTTGGGTCAATTATGCGATTAACCAGATTGGTTCCAAAGAAAAGTTGGAGGAGTATTTCAATATGAAGATTTCTCAAATCAAGGAGGAGCGGAAAGAAACGATTCGCGAGCAACAGATCATTCAGCAAATGCAACGCCAGCTGATTGGCGAGATTAAGTTGACGCCTGCCGATGTCCGTAAATACTATAATCAATTGCCGAAAGATAGTTTGCCGATGATTCCTACGACTGTTGAGGTGCAAATTATTACGATCGAACCGAAGATCTCTTTTGAGGAGACCGATGCAATCAAAGCACGATTGAGGGATTTTACGGAACAAATCACCAAAGGCGAAAAGGAGTTTTCTACACTGGCACGCTTGTATTCTGAAGATCCCGAATCTGCGAAACGGGGCGGTGAACTTGGTTTTTTGAGTAAGACTTCCTTGCTCCCTGAATTTGCCAATGTCGCCTTTAACTTGTCCGACCCGAAAAAAGTGTCCAGCATTGTTGAAACGGAATATGGATACCATATTATCCAATTGATTGAGAAACGTGGTGATCGTATTAATTGCCGTCACATTTTGTTGAGACCGAAAGTTTCTGAAAGTGAGCTGGTGGATGCAACGGTGAAAATGGATTCGCTTTATGCGGATTTGAAAAGTGATAAGTTTACTTTTGAAGAGGCGGCGACCTTTGTCTCTTATGATAAAGATACGCGAAATAACAAAGGGCTGATGGTGAACTCCAATTATGAGAGTAATAATCAAGGAACACCTCGGTTCGAAATGCAAGAACTCCCACAGGAAATAGGTAAGGTGGTTTATAATATGCAAGTAGGCGAAATATCCAAGCCTTTCCGAATGATTACGAGTAAGCAAAAAGAGGTAGTCGCTATCGTCAAATTGAAGGATAGAACGGAAAGTCATCTTGCCAATTTAGCGGACGACTATCAGGCTTTGAAGGGGCTTGTGGAAGCAAAGAAAAGAGAAGAATTACTGAATCAGTGGATTGCGAAAAAACAAAAAACAACTTATGTGCGTGTGAGCGATGGTTGGCGCAACTGCGATTTCCAATTCCCTGGCTGGGTGAAAGAATGAAGATCCGTCGTTGGCTATTGCTGTCTCTTGTCTTGTTGTTTTTTTCTGTACTGAAAGCACAACAACAGCAAGATACGATACCTCCTAAAGTAACGTCTGTTTTTTTAGAGCATTCCGATTTGTTGTCATACGATAAGGCAATCAATGTGGATGCTCAAATTCTGCGTGGAAATGTTTGCTTCCGACACGACAGTTCGTTTATGTATTGCGATAGTGCGTATTATTATGAGTCGTTGAATTCCTTGGAAGCCTTCAGTAATGTGCGCATGGAGCAGGGGGACACCCTTTTTGTCTATGGCGATTATCTTATCTATGAGGGGAATATCCAATTGGCCCGCCTAAGGAATAATGTCCGGATGGTTAATAATCAGGTGACTTTGTATACGGATAGCTTGAACTATGATCGGATTGCGAATGTCGGGTATTATTTTAATGGTGGTAAAATAGTAGACGAGGACAATGTGCTATCTTCCTTTTTGGGTCAGTACTCGCCGGACACGAAAATGGCTGTTTTTAATGATAGTGTTAAATTGGAAAATCCACAATTTACCTTGTATTCGGATACATTGGAATATAGTACGGTCTCTAAGGTGGCGACGATTTTAGGCCCTTCTGTCATCGTTTCTGATAGTGGAACGGTGTATACTTCGCGCGGTTGGTATGACACGGCAAACGACCAGTCTTTGTTGTTGGATCGTTCACAAGTGGTATCGGGTAACCGCATTCTGATTGGCGATTCAATCGCATATAATAAGCAGGATGGTTTTGGGGAGGCTTTTGGAAATATGTGTCTGCGTGATACAGCTCAAAAGGTGATTCTGGAAGGTCAATACGGTTATTACAACGAACGAACGGAGTATGCTTTTGCTACTGATAGTGCGCGTTTTATTGAGTATTCGGGCATTGATACCCTGTTTCTGCATGCGGATACCTTGGAGATGATAGCCGTTGATTCTGTATCTCGAGAGATTAAAGCGTTTTATGGGGTACGGTTCTATCGTACCGATTTGCAAGGGGTATGCGACTCTTTGCAGTTTAATACGCGCGATTCGGTATTGTATATGTTCCGTGATCCGATATTGTGGAATGAGAATTACCAGATTTTGGGCGATACGATTCTAGTCTTCATGAATGACAGTACGGTCGATTATGCGCATGTCAAAGAGTATGCTTTTGCTTCTCAATTTATTGACTCTACCTATTTTAATCAATTAAAAGGAAGTGATCTGAAAGCTTTTTTTCAGGGGAAGGAAGTGCGAAAGATTGATGTGGCCGGTAATGCTGAACTTATCTTCTATCCCATAGAAAAAGATGGGACCATGGTGGCTCTGAATGAGGCGAAAGGTGGCTTCTTGAGTATTGAACTTAAAGAGAATAGCTTGGACCGATTGGTTATTTGGCCGACTCCGGTGGGTAGCTTGACACCAATTCCTGACTTGACGCCTGATAAAAAGTTTTTAAAGGATTTTAAGTGGTACGATTATCTACGGCCTAAGGATAAAAATGATATATTTACCAAACAAATGAGAAAAACACAGACCGAGACACCTAGAAGGAGTAATAAGTTTGTGCACTAAAGTGTTGATTCTAATTAATTAATAAAGAGTATGGCCGGATTTTCATTCTTCAAATCGCGTAAACCTCGTAAATTTGAACATAAACCGATATATTGGAATGTCCAAAAAGAAAAAGCTGAAGAGCGTGAAAAACGAGTGCGTAGAGAATTGGGAATGGATGACTTGTCAGATTACAAACCCGATATTAAAGGCTCTTTTGTGGAGGGAACAACCCACCTGAAGAAAAGTTTGGAAAAAGGAGATACACCGCAGACTAGAAAGGAAAAAAATGCTCGCCTGCTGGTGATTCTCCTGATTGTTATGTTATTGGGTTGGTTTTTGTTTGTAAGATGAGCGACATCATTCATTTATTACCTGATAATATTGCGAATCAAATTGCCGCCGGTGAAGTGATTCAACGTCCTTCTTCTGTGGTGAAGGAGTTGGTCGAGAATGCGATAGACGCCGGAGCTAACTGTATTCAAATCCTTGTTAAAGATGCCGGGAAAACCCTGATTCAAGTGATTGATAATGGGAAAGGTATGTCGGAAACTGATGCGCGAATGGCCTTTGAAAGACATGCTACCTCCAAAATAAGTACCGCTGATGATCTTTTCTCGCTACATACGATGGGTTTTCGTGGCGAAGCGCTTGCTTCAATCGCCGCTGTTGCACAGGTGGAACTGCGTACTCGTTTGAAAGGGGCGGATATGGGAGTAAGACTTGCGATGGCCGGCTCTACGTTGACGGATATTGAACCGGATGCTTGTGCAGAGGGTAGTGTTTTCTCTGTCAAGAATCTGTTCTTTAACGTACCGGCCAGACGTAAATTTCTTAAATCCAACGATACGGAATTCCGTAACATTGTCTCGGAAGTTGAACGGGTCGCTTTGGTTAATTCTGGCATTGCTTTTTCTTTACATCATAATGATGTGGAGATTTTGAATCTTCCGGAAGTCGGACTTCGACAGCGTATTGTCGATGTGTTTGGGAAAAATCTTAGTGCAAAGCTTCTCTCGCTCGAAGTGCAGAGTAATTTGGTCACTATTTCCGGTTTTGTCGGGCGCCCGGATTCTGCGAAGAAGCGGGGTGCTTTGCAGTATTTCTTTGTGAATGGCCGGTTTATGAAGCATCCTTATTTCCATAAAGCGGTCATGCAGGCTTATGAAAACTTAATCCCGGCCGGGGAAATGCCTAACTATTTTATTTATTTCACCTTGAATCCGGAAACGATTGATGTGAATATTCACCCAACGAAGACGGAGATCAAGTTTGAAAATGAACTTCCTATCTGGCAGATATTATTGGCTTCTGTGCGTGAGGCTTTGGCTAAATCAAGTGCGATTCCAACAATCGATTTTGATACGCAGGATGTTATTCCTATCCCCGTTTATAGCCAGGATAAAGAAACGACTTTTACGCCTCCAACGGTGCAGGTGAATCCGTCCTATAATCCTTTTCGTTCGTCTTCGAATGAGCCTGTCGAGCGAACTGGTTTTGATTGGGCCAAGTTGTATGATGAGTTTGAACAAGCTAAAACCAATCTGAATCAGGATCTTTTCGAAAATGGGTCGGCCGATTCTTCGGATAATGTGTCGGTTGTTTCCTCTTTTTCTCCTGTCAAGGAATCGTTTGCTTGCTATCAGTATAAAGATAAATACCTTATTACTTCGTTGAAATCCGGACTGGTCATCATTGATCAGCATCGTGCGCATATTCGGATTCTATTTGAACAGTATCTGGATGCCATACAGCGGAAAAAAGGGATGAGTCAGAAGATGCTCTTTCCCGAGATTATCGAATTAACTAATTCAGAGGTGTCTGTGCTTCCGCATTTGATGGATGATTTGCAATCACTTGGATTCGAATTGGCCGATTTGGGCAATAATTCGTTTGTGATTAATGGCGTGCCTGCCGAGGTGGATAAGCTTGATCCGACTGTTTTGATTAGAGATATCCTTGATCGCGTATTGGATTATAATTGTTCGGTAAAGGAAGAGTTGTCTCAACTCATGGCTCATGCACTAGCCAAAGCGGCTGCTATCCCCTACGGGAAGACGCTGACTGTTGATGAGATGGATCACCTCATCGCTTCGCTTTTTTCTTGTCAAGAAACCCGGCTGACTCCGGACGGGAAAACGATTCTTTCTATTATCGGTGAAGATGAATTCGAAAAAAGATTCCGTTAGTACGTGTTCTTTTTTTATGGGTGCTTAGTTAAATAATCTAAACATAGGTTATAATCTTCATTAAAAAGTAAATCTATTTAGTTAACTTTGTCCCGCTTTAAGCTAAAAAAGAAAGTGTTAGGGGTGTAAGGTGTTGATTATATGTAAATAATCACTATCTTTGCAGCCTGATTGAAATATTTATAGATAATTAAAAAGAAACATTCTAAAGTAAA